>CAJXNE010000021.1 GCA_913056285.1 uncultured Zetaproteobacteria bacterium
TTCATTTGCTGAAAGCGGATGCTCGCGATGACACAGAAGCGGATTGGGCCGTATTTTTTGGACATGAAGATGAACTTGGACATGTAGCGCAGCAACGAGGCTATGCTGGTTTGACCGGGCTGACTGCTTTTACGCTGAACAATCCGGAGCGCAGTTGCTGGTTTGTTTCCGAATCGCATCAACAATGCGTCTTCCTGTCGCTGGGCGATATCGCCTGCCAGCGGCATGACTGGTTATCCCGCCTGAACGGGGGCGCGCCGCTGTCTCCCTTGTATGTGCGGGCAGATGACAGTTTGCCGATTGCACTGGAGCCGGGGCTCAGCGCCAGCCGGATTACACCGAATGACGGAGAAATGCTCAATGATGAGGGTTGGCTCATCGAAGAACAGGTCATCGGCATTTTGAAACGGCATAAACTTTTTATCCGAACCGTGGAATCGTGCACTGCCGGCGGTATTGCAGCGCGCTTGTGCCGCGTGCCCGGCGCATCTGCCGTGGTCGACAGGGCATGGGTCACTTATAGCAATGCGGCCAAGCAGCAAGAGGTGGGCGTTGCCTCCGAATTATTGGAAATACATGGCGCGGTCAGCGAGGCCGTGGTTCGGGCCATGGCCGAAGACGGTGCGGATGCCTCGCATGTTTGCCTGGCCGTCAGCGGCATTGCGGGGCCCGGCGGCGGCACGGCTGAAAAACCGGTCGGGACGGTATGGATTGCGTTTGCAATGGCGGGGCAGGGCGCACATTGCCAGTGTCTGCATCTGACCGGTTCAAGGAGCGAGATTCAATCGCGCACGGTGGTCGGTGCGCTGAATTTATTACTCACAGCAGTGGATAAGTTGCACTGTCGATAGTCTGATTGGTCTAAACAGCGGCGAATATCCTGCGCCGCCATCGCAGGATGAGGTGTTGTCAGGTGTTTTCGAAGGCTTCGCCGAAAACATGCCGGAGCCGCCAAAACGTTAACTCAGGCTACTTGTTACATGGTACATCGCTCAATTAATCAGTTTCAGCGCATCCGGCAGATCGGTGACTGAGGGGAGCACCAGATCGGCTTTGATTCCGGTGGCTTTTACAAAATTGGCTCGGAATTTTCCGGTTTGCACCAGTGCGGTTTTGAGCCCGGCCTGTTGAGAACCCCCGATATCCGACTCAATATCATCACCGATCATTAGCGTTTCTTCGGGTTTTACATGCAATGATGCACATACGCCGTGAAAAAATTCCTGCGACGGTTTGCCGAGAATTATGGCATCTTTGCCGGTGGCGTATTCGATGGCTGCCACAAACGGGCCGATATCCAGATGCAGGCCATCCGGCTTTTGCCAGAAGCGGTTTTTATGCAGCGCCAGAATGGTTGAGCCATCCATCACTGCATTAAATATCTCGTGCAACAGATCGGGTGTGTAACCGTCACCGCCCAGATCGCCCATGACAATAAAATCTGGGTTGTCGTTATCAATCCGAATGCCTTGGAAATCTTCCATTAATGAATCACGCACATAGAGCCGGGCGTTATGCTCGCCGATGGTTTGAACGGCCAGGGCGGCAGGGGTATAGATATCGGATTTTGATATCGGGACGCTGAAGCCGGCAAGCTTTTCTGCGATGGCGGATATGGGCTGGGTCGTCGTATTGGTTAAACCTGCAACCGGCAGATTCAAATCAAGCATGTGTTGCACGCTTTGGGGCGCACCGGGTATCAAATGATCGCCGACATACAATACGCCGTCCAGATCAAACAGTATGGCTTTGATAACGTTTCTTTTTTTCCTGCTCATGCCGTTATTTTAGCACTTCTACAATGTGATGCGAAGCCTGCTTATTTGCCGCCAAGCATGGCTTCAGCCCGCGCCAGATCGGCAGGCGTATCAACGCCGATACAATGGAAGTCGCCAACGGTAACCGCGATATCATAGCCATGATGCAGCACGCGCAGTTGCTCCAGTTGTTCCGCCTGTTCGGTTTCGCAAGCTGCCAATGATGGATAAATGAGGAGAAATTCCTTGCGATAGGCGTATAGGCCGACATGCTGCAAAGCCTGCGAAACGGCTGAGCGTGGATAGGGGATGGCAGCGCGGCTGAAATACATGGCGCGCCCTTTGGCATTGCATACCACTTTAACCACATTGGCATCGTTCAGATCGGCTTCACAGCGCAGCGGATACGCCAGCGTCGCCATCGGCAGGTATGCATCATCGGCAAACGGCTCCACCACAGCGCCAATGGCTGCCGGATCAAGCAGGGGCTCATCGCCCTGTACATTGACCACGATATCACAATCCAGATCTCGCACCGCTTCAGCCAGGCGGTCGCTGCCGCTGGGGTGATCGGGGCTGGTCATGCAGACACTGGCATCTGTTTTTTGAACCACTTCGGCAATGCGCTCATCATCGGTGGCGACAAATACCGGCCCGAGATCTGCCTGCAATGCTTTCTCAATCACATGCACAATCATCGGCCTGCCGGCCAGCAGCGCCAACGGTTTACCGGGAAAACGAGTGGAACCCATACGAGCCGGAATACCGATGGCAATGTTCATAAAATAAAACTTTGACGCAGATGTACGCAGACGAACACAGATGGAAAATCTTCCTTGATAGCATGTTCAAGATTGACTTCAAAAGCGTTTTTTCTTTTATCTGCGAAAATCTGCGAAAATCTGTGTCTAAAATGCATTTAATGCGCCTCGATTTCGGCCCAGTTGGCGGTTGCCGTTCCTACCTTGCCGACGACGACGCCGGCGGCGCGATTGGCTGTTTTGGCGGCACTGAGTGCATCATCGCCTCTGGCCAGACAAGCCGTGAAAACAGCAATCACCGTATCGCCGGCGCCAGTCACATCGAAGACATCACGGGCTGCTGTCGGGATATGATGGCTTTGTTTTCCATCGTACAGCGTCATGCCTTTTTCGGAACGGGTAATTAGCACGTATTGCAAATCAAGTTTATCATAAAGAACTTTAGCAATAGATTCTACATGGCTGTTATTGTTTATATTATCCATTCCTGCCATAGCCGATGCTTCAAGCAGATTCGGTGTGATGACTGTGGCGCCACGATAGGAGTCCGTGTGTTCGGGTTTCGGATCTACTGCGATAATCCTTCCCTGTAACTGTTGGATCAGTTGTGCTATAAAATCTGGCGTCAGTACGCCTTTGCCGTAATCGGAAAGGATGACGGCACTGGACTTGGGAGCCAGCTTTTCAAGGCTTGCAAGTATATGATGATGGCTGCTGGTCTGAGCTGCCAGTGTCCATTCGCGGTCATAACGCACCACTTGCTGGTGGCGGGCGATAATACGCGTTTTGATGGCGGTGGGGCGGTCATTGGTTTTGGTGATCACGCCGCGATTATCTGAATTCAATTCTGCCAATCGATTGTGTACCCAACGCCCCGGTTCATCATCGCCGACAATACCTAGCATGGCCGAGGCCGAATCCAGTGCATGCAGATTGCGTACCACATTGGCAGAACCGCCAAGTCTGCGGTCAATCTCATTCACAGAAACGACGGGTACCGGCGCTTCCGGCGAGATGCGTGATACATCGCCCCAGATAAACTCATCTACAATGATATCACCAATCACCAAAATCATAGTTCGTCTCTCTTGTTGTTAAATATGCCAGTTAAGCCGGCTACCAGCCCCATGAGTATTGCCGAGGCATTGTACAAACCCAACTCGAAAAATGAATGGATACAAAAAGCTGACCAGATTGCCAATCCGATAGCAACTTCAAAGGTGTGAGATGGACTTGTAAAGAATATGATCGCTGGCAATGCGAAAAACAGCAGCAGCGCGACAAGACCTGCTATTCCATGCTCAACCAGTGCATGCATAAAAAGGTTATGAAACGGCACATTATAACTGCCATGGGTTGGCACCATATTCTGGATAGAGAACGCAAAGAAACCATGTCCCAGCGGTAGCCATTGGGGTAAATTCTCAATTTCTTGTTTGCTGAACTGCTGTTCTCCGCGTCCGAGCCAGTTGTCGTGTTCGGCAATTTTTAAGCCATGCGAAAGCAAATCGATTCTTGGTTGCTCAACGGACAGGTGAATCGGGTCACCCGAAAAATAAATACTTGCACAAATCGCAATGATGACTAAGCCGCCAACGCCGAATAAGAGTCTTTTCACAGAATGGGTGGCGCTGTATTGAACCAGCGTAAGAATACCGACTCCGCTTGCCAGTCCGATCAGGCTCGATTTAGAACCGGTCATCACGATAAAGCCAAAACAGGCTGCAATAGCCAGCCATCGCCAGGGTGTTTTGAGTGAAAATACCAAGAAAAGAGTGACCAGTGCAAGGAACCCTGCTTCGTTCGCATATTTTGCGCCGGATGTTGCCCAGAGTATGTACTCCGGGCGCCGGAATGAATCGATGCCAAATCCAATGAACAGGCCAATAGTAAGACTAACACCGAGAATCGACAAAGCCTGTTTTTTATCGAGTTGTATGGATTGTCCAACCATAGAAAACAAAAGGAAAATGAGAATCAGGTTGGATGTTCTGGAAAAAAAGAGGTCATGCAGGAACTCGCTTATGGTAAAAAAAACAATGATACCCAATATAGGATATATCCATTTGCGCACGCAAAAACTAATTTGTGAATTTAGACATACATATAGCGCAAGCCCCCCCAGAAATGCGATGATGTTTTGCGCTGCTACACTAACCGGGATGGTTAAGCCTAAACAGACAAGCCAGATCAAGGATACTCTGGATAAATGAAATGATGATATTTTAATGGCGTTCAGGTAACGCATAAACCTTACTTTGATGAATGGCTACAGCATCTGAATTGCTTTCGTAAATGTTGCCAGGATTATGGGATTCTTCCTCCCAGTAAAGTGTTCCATTCTGATCTGAAAGGCCGAGTTGATAACATGATGTGATCTGTTCGAGTTGCGGATTTAAAGAAATATTTTTTTCGATTGTTTCTTTTTGACCGGGGAAGTATTTCATCAAGTCGACGCTGTAAAATGCAGGTCGATTTGGATGGGCGTAGCATTTCATCATTTCGGCCAAGGTTCCACCTGCTGCAGTACCAATTCGCAGATGTGCTCCGAACAGGTTGCTGGATGTCAACAATTCGGAAAGAGCCTGTAGTTCTGCTTTTGAAAGCCCGGAGTTTAATGTGACTGAACAGTGCTCCACCAACTAACTCCTTTGCAAATGCATCATGGTATTAAACATTTGAAATCCATGAAACCAGATCATCATTTTCAGAAATAAATTTTTTGACGTGCGCATGCCGTTGATCCATTACCGTATCCGACATATCCATGTCCAATGCATCATCAATGGCAGCAGCAAGTTCATTGACATCATGTTTGATTACCTTACCTAACGAAGGCTTGGTGATAATTTCAGATGAGGGAACTTCAGTTGATGCAATTACAGGTACGCCGCATGCTAACGATTCAAGTAAAACATTTCCCCAAGTCTCATATATTGATGGCATGAGAACAAGACTCGAAGAATGATAGTATACTTCGACATTGGGGATAAAGTTTGCAATTTCAACCTGTTGGCAATCAGAAGTCGATACCAGCCGTTTGACGGCACGGGAATGTGTGACGACGCGCAGGGTGATATCTGTATGTCTGGAACTGATGTTAGACCACGCTTTGAGTGCAATATCAATACCTTTGTGTTTGGCACCGCCAATGATGGTAATATAGTTTCTGTTTTTTTTCCCAAACGATGGGCTGAATCGATGCGTGTCGGTAGGGATGATCACACGGATCACTTTGTTTTCCTCACCGCCTTCGCGAATAAAACAGGCTTTATCACGTTGGGCATACATAACGCACTGACCACGGTAATATTTTCGTAACACAACATCCATACAGTTCAGCCAGAAACGAAAAGGTATTTTTGACCATGGCGATAAAGCCATGTTTTTCCGGGCTTTTTTCCATAGGCTGCTGGGTGCATATCCAATGACATAATCACCTAATGGCAAGCGCTCGTAACAGAAAATCGTGGCATGTTTTGTTATTCGGGAAATTGCGCGCACTTGAATTGATGCGGCGACCCAGAGAACAAGCTGAGCAAAAAGTGGCGGCCGTTTCGGCATATAGACTCTGTGCCAATTGACCCGGCAACCGGGAATAGCTGCCAGCGTGTCAGGATCCATGAAACCGTAAACAACGTGAATTTCACGCCCTTGTTCGCATAATTTTCGAATGCATTTCAGCAAGTCCGCACCTATGCCACCAACGGGTGCTACGTTCATTGAGATAAGAATGACCGGTTTCATAAACTGGCAGTGAAGCTATGTTTTTTGACCTTCTTAGCAAGTTGATATGTCTCTGGTTTTTTTGAGGACTATAAAAGCATTTCTCTTTCACGCGTTTTGGTTATGCTTTCTTGCATGACTTTGGATAAATATGTCTTCAGATTATGGGTTGCGCCATTTCTTGGCGGGCTTGTTCTTGTTATGAGCGTTTTACTGCTCGGGCGTTTGCTCAAACTACTCAAAATGGCGACTAGCAGTGGTCAGGCATTTTCATTGATTGTGGATTTACTGCAAATGACAATGCCTTATTTTTTGTTGTTGACCGTGCCCATGGCATTTTTTCTGGCCATGCAGAGCGCCATCACATCATTGCAGCAGAATAGTGAAATGGATGCATTGAGAGCTTCCGGAATATCTTATAAGCGCATGTTTCGCAGTTTTTTTGCCGTAGCGATCTTGCTTTGGCTCGGATTAACGTACACCTCGATGGTGTTGTTACCCCAGGGGCAGTTGGGGTTTAATAACCTCCTGGCCAAAATCTATGCTATGAAGGGGGTGATTACCTTTTCACCGCAGCGCTTCACACGTGGTTTTGACGGCATTACCATTTATGTGGATGGTGAAGACGAGCAGGGTATATATCGGGGCGTTATTCTGGAAGATCATCGAGGCGGTATTTCGGTCATTTATACTGCAGAATCCGCCCGGTTTGACATGACCGGTAGTCAACTTCAGTTGAGTCTGGACAAAGGCGTGCGCCTTGAAGGGCAGGAGGACGATCAGCGCATGCTGGCGTTTGATAAATATATGGTGTCCATCCCCACCTCTGACGGTAACTGGAAACAAAGACATTCCAGTGACCATGTGACGATGATGACTCCTGAAGAATTGTGGCAGGCTGTTAAGAAAAATAGCCCGGGTGCGGTGGCAGAATGGAATCGGCGCTTGTTGCTGCCGACAACAGTGCTGGTGCTATTCTTCTTTGCCCTGCCATTTTCGCTGACCCAGAAGCGTTCGGGCAAGGCTGGCTCTATGATTGCAGGTATTGCTCTGCTGGTATTGATTTATAATCTGCAACTGATGTTACACAGACAGGTGAGTCTGGGAGCTCTGCCGGGCTGGACGATGTGGGCGGAGCAGGGGACTTTGCTGCTGCTGGGCATCTTTTTGTGGAAAAGAGCCGAGGCTGATCGTTTGCCCAAAGTCTTTTCACAGGCAGGCGAGTGGGTGTACCTGCTCCACCAGTTTGTGATGCATAAGCTTGGCCATAGACTCGGTAAAAGCTGAATCCGAATCAGGCGAGATGTTGCCGATAACAATCAAGCTGTTCTTCAGCCACTGTTTTCCAACTGCGTCGGGTGGCGACGGCCTGTAGGCCGATTCGCTTTTCAACAGCTTTTGCCCAGTCTCTGATATCAGTATGAAGGTTTAAAACTGCCGCATGCTCCAGTTCACCGGCAATGCCACAGGCATCGGAAACGAGTACGGGCACGCCAGCGGCGCGCGCTTCGGCAATCACCATACCGTATGGTTCCTGCCGGGCCGGATGCAGCAACAGATCGAAGCTGGCATAGATCGGCGTACTGTCTGTTTCTCCGAGCAACTGGAAACCGCCATCCCATGTCTGAAACAGGTGATTAATGTCATTCGGCTCAGGGCCAACAACCATAAACATCAGGTTGGGGCGCTGTTTGCGTACTTCAGCCACAATCTGGATTGCGATATCGAGCCCCTTGCGTTTCCACTCCTTGCCGATAAAGCCAATCACACCGCCGTCAGATGAAAGCGGGCGGTTATCTCTGGCAGGGATATCAGCCACGCCCGGTGTTATCGGAGTGGTTAATTGCGAATCAATGGCCGGATAATACTGGCGCAGGGCATTGGCAATCAGTGGCGAATTGGGAATCACGGCTTTGACTTGCGGGCCGCACACCTCGCGTTTCTCCAGCCACAGGTTGGCATAAATACGGGGTGATATGCGTTGCCACCACGGTTTATTTTTGACAGCGGCAAAGGGCGGGCCGTGAAATGTGGTGAACTGGTGCACGCCGGTGCGTTCATGGCTGTGAACGATGCGTTTATCTTCAGGATTAGCTTTTAGCCAGGCTGATACTTTGGCTGAAAATCGTAAATGCGCCAGCCAGCGAGGCTTTGGAGCAACACAGCCCAGTTCAATGACTTGAACCTGATCAGGCGCAGCTCCAGCCAATAATTGTTCGCATAAAATAGTGACATGGTGCCCGAGTACTGCCATCTCCCGGCTTATTTCCCAAACATAACGCTCCATGCCGCCGACCGGGCCGTAGCGGCGCACGACCAGGACGATTTTTAATGCCGTCATTGCGGCGGTTGATCCCATCTCTTGCGTCGCTCGCACAGTTTGGCATAGCGGTAAAACACACCTTCCAGATTGCTGAAAGCAATTACGAAACCAGCCCAGCCATCAAGGAAGCCCAGCTTGAGCACATAAATGCGTATAAACGACCACAAGCCGCGAAACAATGCTTTGGACATGCCTGCCTGTTTGCCCTGACGTTCCAGTCTATCGACACCCAGGGTGGAATAGCGATTGGCCTTGTGCAGAACCTGATCGAGATTCCTGAACGGAAATTGCCAGATATCCGATTGCATATGGCCAGTAGAGCCGTGGACTTCAAACGCTTCATGCACTTCATCCGAGGCATCGAAGCGCAGCGCGCCTTTGCGGAATAACTGCGGCTGACGATAATCGGGATACCAGCCGCAATGTTTGATCCAGCGCCCCATAAACCAGTTTTTACGCGGCACATAATATGCATCAGCAGCATCCGGGCTGGCCATAATGTTGCGGATTTCTTCAGCCGCTTCAGGCGTACAGCGTTCATCCGAATCAAGACTGAAAATCCAGTCGTGAGAACAGGCGGCAATCGCATCGTTGCGCAGTTTTCCAAACCCTTCAAAATCAACCTGAACTACAGTTGCACCCAACGATTCGGCGATAGCTGCTGTGTCATCCGTACTGTGTGAATCCACGACAATGACTTCATCGGCCCACAGTACGCTGTTGACCGCCGCTGCAATTTTTTCGGCTTCATTGTAGGCGATAATATAGGCGGAGATCTCAGCCATCGCCGTTTTCGCTTTCTTTAAGCTGTTTGAGTCCGACTCTGGCTTCGATGCGCTGTTCATTCAGGCAAGCCTGCAACATCGAATCGTTATCTGCCAGCGATTGGCGGGATGATTCCTGATGGTGCAGATGCAATACCGGCAGGCCGCGCAGATTGCGTCGCTTGAAACCGGCATGCAGCAGGCGTGCGGTTAAATCGGAATCTTCACGTCCCCACCCCTCGAATGACTCGTCGAATCCATTGATTTGGAACAAGGCCTGAGTGGGGCAGGACAGGTGGCAGCCGCGTATGCCTTCGAGCTGAACGGATGCTTTTGATAGGGTAGTCGGAAGCAGCAGCGGCAGGACACGATTGATATTGCCGCACAGGCGTTGCTTAAGCCACCAGACGTTGGAGCGCGCTGTATCAAAGGAAGGCTGTCGGCATAATCGCTCAGTGCATGGGCGGCCTAACAATACGCGACTACCACTAATGAAATAATGTTCTCCGGCATATTGACGGTGTGCCGCCACCATTCCGGGCAGAGGAATGCAGTCGCCATCGGTGAGTAGTGTGTGCGGCTCGCTGATTTGATTGATAACCCGGTTATGGATTCTGGCCTTGCGAAAGCCGTTATCTTTCTGCCACAGGTGGTAAATGGGAACCGGAAAATCAGTCTCGATATGCCGAATTATTTGTTCGTTTTTTTCCGATGAACCATCGTCAGCAATATAAATAGAGAAATTGCGGTCAGTTTGTTGCCGATAACCTTCCAGTGTCAGACGAAGAAAATCCGGCTGATTATAGGTCGAAATCACCACCGCAAGCGATGTATCCGGCATCGGCTACCTGTCCTTGAACAGGCCGTTCTCAGGTTGCGCGTAGATTAGCGTAAAGCCCACCCAGTTAAATAGATGATAACCCTGTTGTTCCAGATAGATATGCATGGGCAATTCAAGAATCTGATGAAGGTCGGTTAAATGGGTTTCGGTGAGCAGGATTTTCGGTTTATAGCGCGCCATATCGAGGGAGCGGATGACGTTGAAATCGTGGCCTTCGGCATCAATGGTGAGCAGGTCAATTTGCCTGCCTTTGAATTCGGACGCATCAATAATCCCGGTTAGTGGTTTCGTTTCGACTTCTGTTTTGCTGTATACCGGCATTGGCGTATTTTTAGCCACGATCGGATCAATCGTAGAGCCCAATCCATAGCGGCTGAAATTATATACAGTGACTGTTCCCGGCGTGTCGGAGACAGCTGCGTTGACGTTGGTGTCATGTGGGCGGGCCAGATTAAAACATTTGATTTTAATAGCATCCATGTCGATATTGATGCCTTTCCAGCCACGTTTGTGCAGAAAACAGGTATTGGAAAACTTGCTCGGGTGATAGCAGCCGACATCGACATAAAAACCATCTTTAGCATGTTTATTGAGCCAGTCGTTCAGCACCACATCCTCGCCGAATTGGGAGTGATGTTTTTGGCGATGACGCGTCAGATAAGTTTTTCTGAAAATATAAAGTTTTTCAAGCATATCGGAAAATATCATGGTTGTTTAATTGGCATGACTGTGGGCGTTGGCGGCACTCCGGCCACAGGTAGGGATACTGGCGTGGATTTATAGTTGGTTAAATGTGCAAAAATGCGCCCGAATTTAATTTTGGCCATCAGCTTGATAGGAATATGGCGTTCATCATCGGTCATCCACAGGGTCATTTCTCCCTTGTTGGTGAAAATACCGGCTGTTTTGAGTTTTGGATTAACGACGATGCATCGCACTTTTTTACCCCAGGGCGTTTTGAGAATTTCCTTCTTGTCCATGATATTCACCTGGATTTCATAGCGTTTGCGCGAATCAAAGATGGGAACCGACAGTGATTGGCCAGCTTTCAAATCCAGGTTGCGTACTGCCAGAAAGGCATCAATGACGCTGAGGTGGCCTGCCGGCACATCAAAATATTCAGTAATTTGATGTTGGGTGTGCGTAACCTGATTTTTACGCCAGTGAAATTCAGTGCGTTTTTGAGCTTTGTATTTGCGTTCATGCAGGTTGGCGTCAAACAGGGTACTCTGCATTTTTCCATCAACGCAGATTCCCTCTGCGGTAATGTGATCGCGCACTTTTTTAAAAATATCCAGCACCTTGTTGGTGCGGGCAAATGTTTTAACCTGCCAGCCTGTGGCCATGGGCAGGATATCCATGCTTGCCGAACCGGCATTGATAAATTCCCAGCCGATATTGAAACTCAGATGTTCGCCAATATACGGCATGCATGGTGAACCCTCATCAACGGCAGCCTGACTGCAAGCCGGCCAGTAGAGTACAAACAGCAACATGGCTGCAATCAGTGTTTTCATGCTTACAGGCTGCCTCGCCACAAACCGACAATGACCATGACAACCATGCCAGCCAGCAGGGTAGCGGCGTGTTTCCATTCACGATGCTGTTTGACCAGCGCCCAACTGAATGAACCACTGAATACCTTGTTATTCCAGCGCGGCAGCATGGCAGGGGTAACAGCCATAAACTCCCGATATGTGTCGCCGAACAATTTGATAAGATTTTGTTCCTCGTTTTTCCATGTCGGCAAATAGATGATAAAAAAGGCCAGACTGACAATGATGAAAGCAGTGATGCTGTCACCGGTAACGCAAAAACCAGTGGCGACCAGAAAGTGGCCGAGGTAGAGCGGATGACGACACATAGCATAAGGGCCTGTCGTGGTAACTTCGGCTGATTTATGAATATGACCGGAAGCCCAGATGCGCAATCCTTCACCTGTCGCTACTACAGCAAGACCAAGGATCCAGCTAATGAGGGTCGGTCTGGCCAGTAGCAGAATGGCTGCGCCCATCAATACGCTGGCAGGAATGCGAGCCAGCAATAGTGTTTTATGCAGCCGTTGGCCGAATGTTTGTTCAGAGCTCATGCAATATCCTTGTGATGGATTCGGGATCGATGGCATCCATGCAGATAAACCGGTCGCAACGGCGTTTGAAGCATGGGCCGCAGGCCGGGTTGGATTCGATATGCCAGTTTCGATCTCCTTGTGGATCAATGGTGTCGCCGTTTGATGCTTCTGACAGTGGCGCCGAACGCCATGACGCCGACGGCCCCCAAAATGTAAGCGTAGAGACATTCAGCGCTGCGGCCAGATGAAGTAGTCCGGTATCAGCGCCGACCACGGCACGCGCACCTTTTAATACGGTGCACAATGCTGACATATTCAGACGCTCGGGCAAGGCGAAGCCGTTACACGCCGATGCCAATCTCTGCGCCATCAGCTGTTCCGACGTATTTCCCCAGCTGAAAACCGGTGTTTTATCTGTTTGAATCAGGTCATTGGCAATGGATATCCACGTTCGTTCGGGTAACTGCTTGGTTTCCCAACCGCCGGCAGCGTGCAGAATAACAAACGGCTTATCTGCCAGCCCGAGCCGCGATAATAGCGATGTGTCAGTTTGCAGCGATGTTTGCGTGAGATCAATGCGGGGCGGTATGTAGGCCAATGCTGATTCGGGTTTGTGGCCGGATTCGGAGCCGAAAGGGGCGGCGGCCACGCGGCGATATTGTTGCACCACATGCTTTTCATCGGGATGAAAGCAAACCGGATGCATCAAAAACCGGCTGGCCTTTTCGCGCAATTGATGTTTGTCGATACCAAATACCGGATGACCTGCGCCACGCGCCAGCACGGCTGATTTGATCAGGCCCTGCAAATCAATAACGGCATCAAATCCGATTGCCCTGAGTTTCCGGATCGTTTTCCAGAACGAAGTAACCGGCTCATTTCCCCGCAATGCAACCGTATGCACATGCACGCATGCAGGAAAAACCTCGCTAACAAATGCGTATCGCGCATCCACCAGCCAGTGTACTTCGGTGACTTCGGGACGCGCCAACAGATCATCGAGTGCGGGCAGGGCATGGATAATATCGCCAAAGGCGGAAAGTTTGACGACCAGGATTTTCATCGATCTGTCAATTCTGATTCAGCATGGAAACACATGCATCGAACAAAGCAGATGGTTTAATATTGCTCATGCAGGGGTGTCCCTTCACCGTACATTCCCGTTGCAGGCAGGGGCTGCAATCCGCCGGTTCATATAATACCCGCACATGCGGCCCGCTGGGAGAAGTACGTTCCGGGTCGGTAGCGCCAAATGGTGTAACAGTTGGAATACCAAGCCCTGCAGCAATATGCATAAGCCCGGAATCATTGCATAGCATCAAGCGGCATGCGGCAATGATTGACAGCGCTTCGGATAAACGTGTTTCCCCGGCGGCATTCCAGTGTGGCGTGGTGATATCGCCCAGAATTGTTTGGCCTACTTCTTTGTCTTCGGGCATGCCCAGAATCATCGGATGCCAACCGGCTCCGGCCAGTTGTTGTGTTATCTCTCGATAACTCTCGGCAGGATAACATTTGGCGCCGCCAAACTGTGCTCCGGGTGCAATGCACACAAGCTGTTGGGGGCTCAGCCCGTGTTGCCGCATCAGTGCATGTGCGCTGGCCATTGCGCCTTCGGGAACAGACAGCGCAACCTCAGTGAGGGGGATCTCCATATCCAGCTGTCTGGCAATATCGAGATAAAAGTCGCGATGATGTTCGTTTTTCAGGCTGATTCGGTGCGTTAACGGTTGGCTTAACAATAGACTACGCCACTGACCGCGATAACCGACCAGCTTTCCGATGCCAGCCATGCGGCATTGCAGAGCGGATCGGAAACTATTTGGAAACAGAAATGCCTTGTCTGCTTTCGGAAGACTATTCCGGTAAACGGCGCCTGATAAACCTATGTAGGGCAACAAATCATTCAGCCACGGCCTGCCGCATACGGATATTTGTTCAGTGTTGCAGTGACGAATGTGGTGCGCGCAAATGGCTGCCATAGCCGGCTGCGCCATGATGGCATCTCCGATCCAGTTGGGCGGCATTAATAACAGGTGTGGAAGTGGCAGATGTGGAGCGGGTTTCATATTGATGTCTGCAGGTCGCTATCCAGTGGCGTACAAATAAATATATACCGTTGGCGTTTGCAAAATGGCATTCGGATCGCACCTGCCTTTTGAACGATTTCTTCCTTAATATTGAAATGACGCTGCAATGTGCGCCGGATACCTTTCCGGGTATAATAATAGGGTCGCGTTTTGCTGCACAGATAAGGGAACAGGCGAATAGCCAGATAATGCAGGCGCGCTTCAAACTGACTATGCGTTCGGATCGCCAGAATAAGTTTGCCGCCCGGTTTCAATAAGCGCTCGATTTCATTCATGACCAGTTCAGGATTCAGGGTCTGCGAAATCATATTCAGGCACAGAATCAAATCATAACTCGCATCCGGTTTGGGAATGCGTTCGGCGGTAGAGGTCAGGTATTCTCCCTCCTCAGGCAATTCTCCGGGAAACATACGCCGGAAATCATCGGCCATGGGGTCGAGATAGGTTTTATGCTGTTGCGGTAGCTGATTGGAGATACAAACCGGACCACATCCGATTTCCAGTACGGAGGCATCCTGACTGTACTCTCTGGCATAGCGTTGCAGGATTGGTAGCAGGGAACGTTCAAGCTGTTGCCGTTCCTTTGCCAGGTTCTTTGTTTGCCATGCCTGTAGTGACAGCTTCTGGGATGCGCTCCAGCGAATGCTGTCAATGGGTTTATGCATACTCATGTCCGGACCTGCTCAGGGTATTCTTTTTCATCCAGGTATAGCCAGCGGCGGTGAATCCATAGCCACAATTCCGGACGTTGGTGAATCGCAGGCGCAAAACTGTCACAGATAATCTGCATGGTTTCCACTTCATCCGTGATGTGTTCATTGATAGGGACAGGCCAGAATTCCAGACAAAAATTAAAACTTCTGCCAATGCGGTGCAAGGCGACGCCGAGCACAGGGGTATGGTATTTATTGGTAAAAATTGCCGGCATCGTCGTAGTTCGCCCCTGATGGCCTAAAAATCGAACCGGCGTGCCGTTGGATAAATGCTGGTCGACCATGACTCCAATACAGTGATCGCTTTTCAAGGCTCTGGGCATCCAGCGCAGCCCAACATCTCTGGGTTGCATGGTGGCGCCAAAGCGTTCACGGGCCTGTAGCACAAACTGATTCAGCGCCGGCTGTCGCACCGTGCGATAAATAATATCCGTCGCATGGCCAAGCATAGAGAGTGCGAGCGCTCCCAATTCCCAGTTGCTGTGATGGCAGGCAGCCAGAATCACACCCTTGTTCAGTGCTTTGGCCTGTTCCAGTGCCGCATGGTTTTTGACTTCAATGCGTGAAAGAAGAAAGTCTTTGGAACGCAGGTAGACATGCGGTAATTCAAAGCTGGTACGCCCTAGTTCGGCGAAGGATTCGCGGCTGATTCGGCGTTTCCATGCCTCGGGTTTATCCGGATAGACGCGGTTCAAATTGCGCATGGCAATGTGACGATGGCGGGCATTCAGGTAATAGGCCAGCCGCCCGAAGCCTGCGCCCATCGCGCCAGCCAGGCGCACTGGTATCAAACGAATCAGGTAGCATATCAGTTTAACTAGAAGGGCCATGATGGCGTAACAGCTTAAGCGGCCAGAGACTTCGCCTCATCAATCAGCATGACCGGAATATCATCCCGGATCGGGTATTCAAGTTGGCAGGCATCGCACACAAGACCGTCCTTGTTGTCATTATAGTGGATGTCTCCCTTGCATTTTGGGCAAGCCAGAATCTCCATCAACGCTTTATCCAGCATAATCCTACTCCAGTGCGTATTATCCTAGAAACCTCAGTTTGAAGCACCCACATGACGCAAGCTCTTGGTTCGCTTTACTATACGGAAAAAATTCTTATCACCAATAAGGTGACGGCGATTTTTTCCGTTACGCCCTTCAAATCAATATCTTACACCCTGCACGCACTCCCAACTGAGGTTTCTAGGATCATTCAAAAACATGGGAGGCTATCTTTATCAGCTATAGGGCTCAAACAAAAATGCGGCCCGTGAAGGGGCCGCATCAAATTGCGTGTGCGTTTATCCGATTGTTTCAGTCGTCGCCAAGCATGCCGAACATGGCCAATACATGCTGGAACAGCAGGAATACATCCAGATACAGGGTGAGCGCAGCAGCGATATATTCGTTGTTCGGATAGTCGCGCAGGATGTTGGATGTATCATACAGTATGAAAGCCGAAAACAGCAATACGCCCATGCCTGAGATACCCAGCGCCAGCAATGACGATTCAAAGAAGAAATAATTGGACAGGCTGAGCACAATGATGGAAATCAGGCCGACCCAGACAAATCCTTTCAGGAAAGAAAAATCGCGTTTTGAGATAAAGGTGTAAGCGGTTAACGATGCGAATGCGACAGCCGTTGTCATAAATGCCTGAGTGACCAGAACCGGCGATTTGGCTGCAACCATGCCTACCAGTGGCGCAATCGCCATGCCGGTGATGCCGCCGAACGCCAGCAGCAATGCAAAATTAACGCCGGGGATATGGCGGGCTGCCTGTACCGCAAAAATACCGCCCATCATGATAAATAACATCATGAACGGATGTTCGTAAGGGAAGGCCATGCCCATAGACAGGTAAGCGCCAATGCTGCCGGCCGCAATGCACAGCGCCAGCATGCCATAAGTTTTGCCCAAGAAACTGATTCGGGCATCAGCCAGTTGATTGGATTGAAGTGCTTGTGTATTCATCGTTACTCCTTTTTTGTATTGCTTACTGATTTTACTGATTAAAATTAATAGTGCGCAACGTGCAGTGGAATGATCTCAAGATCAAGTCTTATGCTTTGAGAATTAAGAAATGATGAACCCGGGCTAGTCTCAATAAGTTGCACGGGTTAAATAATGCATCCTAGGAGTCTGTCGGGCTTAGGGTGATCGTAGCGAGC
>CAJXNE010000022.1 GCA_913056285.1 uncultured Zetaproteobacteria bacterium
GGAGCGCTGGCCGGTGCAGTGCTGGCCGAGCAACGCGAAAGGGGTATCCGCACTTCGGCGCCGCGCTATCATCGCAAAGCCTGCCGAAGAGGGGTACAGTATTTTGACCGGGCGTACCGGGCGCGAAATCTGGATCGTAAAATTGATTTGCTGAAAAAAGGCTTGCGTTACTGTCCGAATAATCCGGCTGCGCATAATGACCTGGGCGTAGCGCTTGTATTGCGCGGTGATCAAGGTGCAGCCAGAAGGCACTTTAATCGGGCGTTGCGGCTTGATCCCGGTTATTACCCCGCGCAACGTAATCTGGATCGCATGAGCAGGCGTTACCAGGGTCGGTATCAGCGCCGCGTTGGTGATCGCTATGATGATCGTTACGACGAGCATGATAAAGACAGGCATGAAGATCGTGGTTATGGAAAGGAATATGACGATTAACCGTAAGCACTGATTGATACAAAAGCCCCTGTTTACAGGGGCTTTTTTGTGTCGATCGCTTTAATGACTGTCCGGGGCGACCAGCCTCATGAGCTCCTCTGCGGTGATGGTGTTGTATTCACCTGTGCCCAGCGCTGTGGATTGCAGGGACAGGCTGCCGATATGGGTGCGTGTTAATGCGTTAACATGATTACCAACGGCGGCAAACATGCGGCGCACCTGATGATAGCGCCCCTCATGCAGAATCAGCGATACTTCAGTTTCGCCAAGCATTGTTAATTCTGCTGGCAGGCAGGGCCTGTCGTCATCTTCCAGTATAAGCTTCCCACTGGCAAAACGCTCAATCTCGCTGCCGTCGAGGGGGCGATCCAGAGTAACGGCATAGGTTTTGGAAATATGATGTTTCGGGCTGGTTAACTGGTGGTTGAGTTGGCCGTCATCGGTGACGATTAACAGGCCGGAAGTCTCTTTGTCGAGCCTGCCGACACTGGATAACGACGGTTTTCGATCAATCCAGCGTTCGGGGAAATCAGCATAAATCAGTCGGCCTTGTTCTTTGCGTGAACAGACAGTGCCGAGCGGTTTGTGGTAAATCATGGTTAAGCCGTCGGCATGGTCGAGCTGCTTGCCTTCAAGCAGCACCTGATCTGCAAACACTTTTTGTGCTGGAGAGGTGGCAGGCTTACCATCCACCGAAATCCATCCTTCTTTAATCCAGTGGCGCACATCTTTTCTGGCTCCGTAGCCGAGATTCGAGAGCAGTTTGTCGAGCCGTTCAGTTTTTCTCATGTTATCGGATTCCTTTGATGATTTTGAAACCATTGGTTTCAATGAGGGTCTGGCACGATTGTAGTTCGGACTGGAGCAAGCGTTCATAAGGCAGCTTCCGATTGGCGACCAGATACAGACTGCCACCGCGTTTCAGGCTGGCACAGGCGCGCAATGCTATGGATTGGCCGAGCCCGACATCCCTGTTCTGACCAGTGTGAAAGGGCGGGTTGCAAACAACCCAGTCCAGATCACTCGGCAAGGGATCAGATGTGGCGTCTGACCAATGAGACAATATATGTTGTTGCCATGGCTGTGTGTTTCGGATGGCGCAGTCCAGGGCCAGTATGTCTGCTTCAACCAGATGGATTTTCTCTACGCCCGTTTGTTCCCGGATCATCTGTTTCCGAACCATCTGTTTCCGAACCATCTGTTCCCGAATCATCTGTTTGTGCATAACCTGTTCGGCCAACAATCCGAAGCCGCAACATAAATCCATGCCGATGCCGGAGAGTTCCGGGAGTTGATCGAGCAGCAGTGAAGAGCCTGTATCTGCCCGGTTCCAGCTAAACAGCCCCGGCCTGGAAATCAGTCCATAGCTATCGATGCGGCAGGGCAGGGCAGTGTCGATCCATTGCTTAGCCAGTTCGCTATTGAATGCCGCGCTGTTGCGGGCGGAAAAAATCCGGCACTTTGATTTTGAGCGTGATGCGATATTGCCAGCCAGCTTTTCCAGAGCAGATTCATAGCTTTTTGCCCCATGCTCATTGGCACAGGCCACGATGATATGGCCGCTATCCTTCAAACTATTGAAAGCTAACGCCATCCACGCCTGTGTTTGTTGTTTGTTTTTAGACGGTTTCAGCAGAATCAAATCATACATATTGCCGGAGTCAGGCCAGTGTGGAGAAACAGACAGGCCAATGTGTTCAATGGCGGCGAACTCGGGTTTGAAGTGTTGTTGAATATCCAGATGGCTGCATTGTTCTTTTATGGTAAGTAACAGTGGATGAGCCTGCGCATTGATGACCAATATTCGTTCTGACCGGATTTCAAGAGCAGCCCGATATAAAAGTTCGATAGCTTTCATAGTTTGAGACTGTATGAAGTGAACCCATTGCTGTCCAATAGTTGCAGATGAACAAAAAAGGAGCTGCGATTTCTCGCAACTCCCCTTCCAGGGTGCATGATGCCTCTTTATGTCGGGCAATGATTTATAGCTTTTTTCCGTTGCCCATAGTGTTTTTCAATTGGATAAAACCTGTTTGCGCTGTCAATTGCTGTAGAGAGAAGTGTTAGTTGATTCGTCCTAAACCTTCTTTCGGATTTAACTTGTCATATTGTCATTTAGACCATATACGATCTATTGTTCGTTTAGACTTCTTGAGGTCTATATTTACTTTAGACTCTTTGAGGTCTAAGATTGCGCTTTGAGGTGAAGGCATGGAATATAAAATCGCTATTGCAAAACAGCTTTCGGATATCTTGAAGAGTAAAAGAAAGTCTTTGGGTTTGACGCAAACAGATATGGGGCAAAAGGTTGGTGTGTCGCAGCGTGTGTTTGCACGAAATGAAACATCTCCTGAGAAGGTTCATTTTGAGCGTATATTACAAATATGCTCTGAATTAGATATGGACTTGATTATTCGAGAGCGGAACAGGGATGAGAACAAGGCTGCCTTACCCGATGTTGAATCATGGTAAAGGTTAAGGGCCGACGGAAAAAAAATCAGAAGTCGTTGAATGTATGGATGAACGGCTTACTTGTTGGAATCTGGACAGTCTACAAAACCAAGCCACAACAATTTCAATATGCCGAAACCTGGTTGAATTCAAAGCATGGTCGAATGCTCTCTTTATCCATGCCATTTCAGCCGGGAAATGCGCCATTTGAAGGGGATGTGGTTGAAAACTTTTTCGATAACCTGTTGCCGGACAGTGCAGAAATTCGCCGCCGTATTCAGCGGAGTTATGGTACCAGCGGCACCTCACCTTTCGATTTATTGGCGGAGATTGGCAGAGACTGTGTTGGCGCCATTCAGTTGTTGCCTGAAGATGATGGGCCTGTCGGATGGGACAGGATAGAGGCGCGACCACTTACTGATCTGGAAGTTGAAAAGCATCTGAATGCGGCTGTCGTGACGCCACTGCCAGGCGAAGAGCGGGAAGATTTCCGAATTTCGATTGCCGGTGCCCAAGAGAAAACAGCACTACTGTGGCACAATCATCAATGGCATGCCCCTATTGGGGCCACTCCAACGACGCATATCATGAAATTGCCACTTGGGCTGGTTGGTAACATGAAGGCTGATATGAGCACTTCTGTTGAGAATGAATGGCTCTGCTCTAAAATTATGGCGGCATACGGCATCAATATAGCCGGTTGTGAGATGGCTCAGTTTGGTGACACCAAAGCGCTGGTAGTAGAGCGCTTTGATCGGAAATTATCGACCACGGGTGATTACTGGCTGCGCCTTCCACAGGAAGATATGTGCCAGGCTCTCGGGAAACCTCCGGAACTGAAATATGAGAATGATGGCGGGCCAGGAATGGCTGATATTCTCGGGCTGCTGCGGGGCTCCAGCAGGGCATATCAGGATCGCCGAGCCTTCTACAAAACACAGATTATATTCTGGATGCTTGCTGCGATGGATGGGCATGCCAAAAACTTCAGTCTGTTTCATGAGGTTTCTGGTAGATATAGAATGACACCAATATATGATGTTCTTTCAACCTGGCCCATTATGGGTAAAAAATCGAATCAGCTAAGCCCTCATGATGCAAAGATGGCCATGGCGTTTAAATCTAAAAATGTTCATTATAAATTGAAGGAAATTTACCCCAGACATTTTTATAGCGTGGCAGAAAAACTTGGGCTGGGTGCTCAGGTTCATGAAATGCTTGTAGATATTTTTGAGGCTACACCTAAAGTGATTGGGGAAGTCAAAGCGAAGTTATCAGCAGCATTTCCAATACAGGTTGCAGATCCCATTTTTGCAGGGCTAAATAAATGTGTAGATGAGATTCAACGCACCATCGAAATAGAAGAAAGTGAACAGGGAAAATGACGGTGCCAGGCATGACTTATTGAGTTATTCGGAAAGTCACTGGAGCCTTGTTTTTCGGAAGTGCTACTTGATCTTTGAAAGAGCATGAAAACAGATGGGCTCACGATTGAGCAGATGAGTGAGCTGTTTCAGAAGTCACGTTCAACCATTAACGAGTATATTTTGAATATCTACAAAGAGGGAGAGCTTGAGAAATCATCCACTATAAGAAAAATCGGAAAGTTTGAGCGGATACTGCAAATTCTCTCTGAACTTGCATGTGGGCGTAGTGAGTTATATTTACGATTGGACGGTAAATAACTTTACATTTGGACGGTAAATGTATTCTGGCATTAAGGCCTTTGGCCCGGTGTGAGCTGGAAGGCGGTAGCAATGGGGTGTTGTCAAAACTGCTGAACGGTGATTGTGATCTGCATAGTGAAGGAAAGCTGAATGAGAGGCTGATTGATTATATCCTGACGGGAGGTTTCCCGGAGCCGCTACGAAGAAAAACGGATCGACGCAGGAATCAATGGTATCGCAACTATATCGACACGCTGGTGCAAAGAGACATTCGTGATCTGGCCCGGATTAATAACCTGGATGCCATGCCGAAAATACTACAGCTTGTTTCAGCGCAAAGTGCACAGTTGCTCAATATGACTCATATTGCAGCTCCCTTTCAAATGAACCGGCAAACCATTAAATCGTATTTCATTTTGCTGCAACATATATTTTTGGTCGATGTCCTGCCTGCCTGGCATGCCAACAGGCGAAAGCGACTGATCAAAACGCCAAAAGTACACCTGACAGATACAGGGCTGGCATCAGCACTGCTGGGGATCAACAGAAATCGTCTGGAAACTGACAGGGACATGCTCGGCCACTTGTTGGAAAGCTTCATCTATAACGAGTTGCGCAGACAGGCGAGTTGGTGTGACACGGCAGTGCAATTCTATCATTTCAGAGATAAGGATCAGTATGAAGTCGATATCGTGATTGAGCAAAGCGACGGCGGCATTGTGGCTGTTGAAGTAAAAGCAGCGGCTACGGTGACCGGAAAAGATTTCAAAGGATTAAAACGCTTACAATCCATGGTCGGCGATCATTTT
Source organism: uncultured Zetaproteobacteria bacterium (assembly GCA_913056285.1). Taxonomy (GTDB): domain Bacteria; phylum Pseudomonadota; class Zetaproteobacteria; order Mariprofundales; family Mariprofundaceae; genus Mariprofundus. The sequence continues at coordinate 5,363 of CAJXNE010000022.1, forward strand.
ATCGCAGGCGTGGTATTTTATGATGGCGATATGATCTTGCCATTCGGAGCGGGTATGTTTGCCATGCCAGTCAGCGTATTATGGGAGAAGAGCCAATGAGTCCGGCGGATATCGTTAATAAACTCTGGATATTTTCTGGCTGAAAGATGAATCGCTGGAAGATGCAGAGAATCTGCCTGATCCGGATGTGCTGGCTCAGGAGATGATCGATGATCTTGAAACCGCTCTCGAACAGATCCGCGAAATCGCCGGGGATTTAGCTCCGGAATCAACGTGAACCACAAGAAAGGGAGCCAAGAGGCTCCCTAAGTTATTGCTATATATAGAAATTTAGTGGTGGGCAGGGAGGGAATCGAACCCCCGACACGAGGATTTTCAGTCCTCTGCTCTACCGACTGAGCTACCTGCCCTCAGACGCCCCTTTCGGGAGCGCGGATTATGGGTTAAAGTGATTCGGATGCAAGTCAAAATTTCTGTGATGGGGTGTGGCTTCATTGGCTATTTAGCCAGCGCCAGCAGAGCAGTATCAAACAACCCGCCAACACGAGCCAAATTGCAGTGATTGTGATTGTGACCCATCGCGTATAAGGGGAGGAGATCGCCAGTTCTTCAGCTGCCTGCTGCTTACAGGCATGCCAGATATCGTCGGGAATCATGCGGATCACCAGCGCGATGGCCAGTGGCAGCAGAATGATATCATCGAGATAGCCAATCACCGGGATAAAATCCGGGATCAGATCGATAGGAGAGAGCAGATAAGCGATGATGGCGAGGCACAACCAGCGAACCGCCGCCGGTGTGCGTGGATTTCGGGAGGCAAGGTAGAGGGCGTAGCTGTTGGCTTTCAGGGCTGCCGCGCGTTCGCGCAGCGTCACTTCAGGCTTCCAGGTGAAAGACGCCTTCAAAAGTTTTGCTGACTTCGCCTTCCAGAATCAGATTGTCCGGTGAACCGGAAACGGTGACGGTGCCGCCGGGCATTTCGATGGTCAGCGGACGCACATGCGATTCGGCATGCCAGATGGCGGCAGTGGCAGCGCAGGCGCCTGAACCGCAGGCCAGCGTATGGCCAGCGCCGCGTTCAATAATATCAATATACACATGGTCGGCAATCTGGCCGGTGATAATCTCTACATTGCGGTCGACCGGGAAATGTTCCACTGCCTCAAAAAAAACGCTGTGCGGATTGCCGATCTCCACGTCGATATGGGCATCGGTTTGGCCGGAAATGGCGGCTGTACCCATTTCGACCCGAATGCCGTTATCCGTACGCTCGGCCTGAACCGTGCGATCTGCCAGCGCAATGGCGACATGATCCTTGCCGGTTTCCGACATCAACAGATCGCCCACACAGCGCAGACCGTTGCCGCAGTTGCCTGCTTCGGAGCCGTCATTATTGAAAATGCGCATTGCGGCATCCGCCGACTCGCTTGCTTCGAGCGCCAGCAATTGATCGCAACCAATGCCATAACGGCGTTCTGTAATGGTGCGGATAAATGCTTCGGTTAGCTCCGGCAGTTTATGATTTAAACCATTGAGAATGATAAAATCATTACCCTGTGCCTGCATTTTGGTGAACGGGAGTGTCGTCATTTGGCGTGTTCAACTTCCACAGTGGTATAGACGCCACCGCGCACATTAAATACAGCCGTCACTTTTATCCGGCGCGGGTCGAGCAAGGCAATCAAGTCGTTGGCAATCATATTGGTGACCTGTTCATGAAAATGGCCTTCATCCCGGAAACTCCAGTAATAGAGTTTTAGGGATTTGAGCTCGACGCATAACTGATCAGGCACGTAATCGAGTTTGATTTCGGCGAAGTCCGGTTGGCCTGTTTTGGGACAGAGGCAGGTGAACTCGGGCGAATCAATGCGGATATGATAATCGCGCTCCGGATTCGGGTTTTCGAATGTTTCCATGCAGTTGCTGGGCCGGTTGATCGTGGCGCCGAGTTTGTCGGTTGTATTTGAACCGTCAGTCATGTTCAAACCTCATACTTTCTATTATATCGGTGTAAATTCGGGTCAGCGTTTCCAGTTCGGCAACCGCGACTTGTTCGTTGACCTGATGGATGGTGCTATTGGTAGTGCCCAGCTCGGCAACCGGTACGCCGGCAGCAGCCAGAAAGCGGCCATCGGAAGTGCCGCCGCCGGTATCGCGTCGGGTTTCAATGCCGGTGACGCGCTGAATGCTGGCGCAGAGCTGATCGAGAAACGCACCGTCGGGTGTGGTGAACGCGGTGGCGACATGGTCGAAATCCAGCGTGGTTTCACAACCGGCGCAGGCTGCTTCGATAGTACGCGTGATTTCATCAAAATCGTTGCCCGGATTATAGCGGATATCGAGAAATGCTTCGCAGCTGCCCGGAATCACATTGGATGCGCCGGTACCACCGCTGATATTGGTAATCTGGCAGGAGGTGGGTGGAAACCCATCTGCTGCTTCGCCCCAGTCAATCGCCGCAATGCGCGTCAGCGCCGGTGCAGCGCGATGAACGGCGTTATCGGCGTCTTGAGGATAAGCTGAATGCCCCTGCTTGCCGTGGAAGGTGGCGCGCACCTGCACCACGCCGCGTCTACCGCGCCGAATGGTGTCGCCAACGAGCTCTGAACACGATGGCTCGCCTACAATCACCGCATCGGGCAACGTGCCTTTTTCCTGCATATATTCAACGATGCGGATGGTGCCATCAATCGAATCGCCTTCTTCATCCGAGGTGATCAACAATTGAACAGTCGGCATCGGCGTATAATCGCCACACAGTTTTGCCACTGCAGCAATCCAGCAGGCGACTGCGCCTTTCATATCCTGAGCGCCACGACCATGGAGCATTCCATGCTCTATATCGGCGGAAAATGGCGCATATTGCCATTGTTCAACTGGCCCTGTCGGCACCACATCGGTATGTCCTGCAAAGGCCAGCCTGCCGTTTAATTCACCGGGGCGGGTATAAATGCTGTTGGTGATGCCGCCGGTATCGATCGATGTGCGCACAAAGCCGAGTGGGGCTAATAATGATTCGATATATGACTGGCAGCCGCCATCCTCGGGCGTGACCGATTCGCGCTGAATCAGTTTAACAGCAATTTTGGTGGCGATTTCAGACATCGGTGGCAGATATGGTATCAGACATGGCCGAACCCTAATCTAAAGCGGCTGGCTGCGGAACTTTTTACCGCGTTGTTTGCCGCACCGGGTGATCGCGCTGTCATGCCTGTGCGTTGGTTGCGATTGAAATCACGCTTGCCGGCAATCCATGCAGGCGACAGCCTTTGTAGCACTGAGGGATAAATAATATGAGCGGATTTGAATCTATTTTTGAACGGGCGGCGGAACGCAAGGGTGGCAATGCGGCATTGCAAACACTACTGCCGGATGTTGCCGGAAGCGATGCAGTGGCTCAGCTCGATGAAAGCCGTTTTCTGGCCGAAATGAGCCGGTGTATCTTTCAGGCAGGTTTTGTCTGGCGCGTCATTGAGCAAAAATGGCCCGGCTTTGAGACGGTGTTTAACGGCTTCGATGTGGAAACATTGCTGGCGCTTGCATCCGAAGAGATTGACGAGATCGCTCAGGATCAGCGCATTGTACGCAACCGCCAAAAGATCAATGCTGTACTGGCTAATGCGCGTTTTATTGAGGAGGTTGCGCTTGAAGCGGGCAGTTTTGCAGGCTTTATCGCCGACTGGCCTGAATCGGATCTGGTCGGCCTGTTTGAGTTACTCAAAAAGCGCGGCAGCAGACTCGGCGGCATGAGCGGCCAGCGTTTTCTGCGTAATGTCGGCAAAGATACATTTGTTTTGACCGCTGACGTGGTGCGGGCGCTCAAGGAGAACAGGGTGGAGATTTCGGCAAACCCGTCATCCAAGCGCGATCTGTCTGCTATTCAGGCAACATTTAACGCATGGCATTACGAAACCGGCCTGCCATACACCCACCTGAGCAAGATTGCCGCATTCTCTGTCGGCAAAAATATCGAGCCCGAAAGGTTGAATCATCATTGACGCGTGACGGATATTTAGGCATGGTCGATTCTACTCCACTTTCGAGCCTTAATATGTATACAGTGGAAATAATGTCCACCTACAGGAGCGTAATATGTGGAATCCCGATTACTCATATTGCGTTAGTTAGCTTATAAAAAAATCAGTAATATATGCTTTAAAATTTGGAGTAATAAATGAGTTCAATTATCGATGAAGTTGATTACGGCCCCTTAACACAACTACTTGGAAAATGGGTTGGTAATAAAGGGCTGGATACTGCTCCAGATGCAGATGCAAACCCTGACAAAAGTCCATTCTCAGATGAAATAACATTTTCAGTTTCAGGGCCGGCTGAAAATGCAGAAGAACAAAATTTAGTCTCTATTAAATACTATCACGTAGTCCGAAAACTAGAAAATGGTCGTATCTTTCATGATCAGATTGGTCACTGGATCTACGAAAAAAGTACAAACATAATTATGCATTCTTTAAGTATACCTCGAGCTGTATGTTTACTTGCTGGGGGAGAATACAAAGAAGAAGACGGTGCTAGCATATTTAATGTAGAAGCCAAAGCTGGAAGTCAAACATTTGGAATTATGCAATCACCATTTATGCTAGAAAAAGCTACAACAAAATCATTTAAAATGAATTTAACTGTTAAAGATAATGAACTCAAATACCGCGAAGTTACATCGTTACACATTTATGGAAAAGATTTTGAACACACCGACGAAAGCACATTAACTCGCATCACATATGAGCAAGAATAAAAAGCTAACAAGGCCAATTAACATGGACATTTTGCTGCGCTACACTCTGCTTTTGTCGTCAAGTTACCCTTGTCGTTATATGTAAAAAGGAGCCAGCCTTGAATACAACTAATATGACCGGTTTAGAGGTTATGCAGGCAATGGAAAAAGAAATGATTCCTTACCCCCCCCCCCGATGACAGAAACTATTCCAATGAAGTTTATCACTGTGGAAAAAGGAAAAGTTGTACTTGATGTTAAGGCAGATAATAGGCATCTAAATATTTTTGGTGGTGTACATGGAGGCTTTGCATCAGCAGTTTTAGATACGGTAACAGGTTGTGCTGTGCACAGTATGCTGAGTGCAGGGACTGGTTATGCCACAATAGATTTAAGTATAAAGATGCTAAAACCTGTTCCTAAGGATGTTTGCTTATTAGCTGAAGGGAAAATTATTAACATTTCAAAATCACTCGGAGTTTCCGAAGGAACATTAAAAGATGAGGCAGGGAAATTATATGCACATGCTACTGCTACTTGCATGCTACTTGTAACTTAAAGCGTATAACGAATAAGGATAGATAGCGCGCAGCCGTGATCTTATCCTGTGGTTGCACAAGCTCGGTCAATATGAATCTGGCAGTAGCGTTGCCGCTATAGAAAATTGATCGAAATCAGGTTTTCCTTTTCAGAAAAAGGAAGTTGCACTGAGCCTGGTGCTCTCGGACATTCCGTATTTCCATCCATATTCACGGATGAGCGGCGTCAGTTTTGTTGATTCCGGGCAGACAGGCACAAGTAATTCTGACCTTCAAAAGGCCAAGCTGTCGCGAACGATCAAACAACAGCGTTTACAAACCTGGCATTGCCATTTGAGGCGGCCCGTTTGCGAAATCTCCTTTTGTAGTCTATCCTCATCCTGTGGGGTGGAGATGATTCAACATTTAAAATCAAGCAAATGGCGAAACAAGACCTTTGTACACCACCTTCCCAGACGCCGGTCAGTGAAGCCGTGGCCCCGGTTTCGCCAGAATATCCTCGTTCATGGCAGGTGAGGCCTATGGATATGATTCAAACTTGGATCCGTCAAACTCTTCATGAAAGCAATAAGGTCGGATTCTTCCTTCCTGGTCAGGTGTAGCGGCACAATCAGATCAGACTGATGCGCATTCTTCGGATCACCGCCTTTGTTATAGTGATCTATCACCTGCTTCATGGTGGAAAGTGCGCCGTCATGCATGAAAAACGCAAACGATGCCGAGTTATATAATGACGGTGTTTTAAAAGCCCCCATATCGTCTGCATCATGGGTCACGGCGTAGCGACCGGAATCCTCTTTCAGCGGACCCACCTGAGGCACGCCGATATTATGAAATTCATTATCCGTCAACAGTGGCGCCGTATGACATTCAGTGCATTGGGCCTTGTCCTGAAATAGTTTAAAGCCCCGTTTCGCTGCCGCGGAAAGCGCCTTCTTATCGCCATTCACATAACGCTGGAAAGGTGAATGCCGGGCAATAAGCGTACGTTCATAAGAGGCAATGGCCTTGGCAATATTCTGCCGAGTGGCATCCTCGCCAAATGCCTTGTGGAACGCATTTTTGTAAGCAGGGATGGCATTGAGCTTTTTGACAACAACCTCAGGATCTCCGCCCATTTCACCGGGGGCTGAGATGGGGCCCATGTGCCCGGGAAGCGCGCCGGTTTGTTCCTCCAGCGAGGCTGCCCGCCCGTCCCAGAACATGGATGTAGAATAAGCAGCGTTATCCCACGATGGCGCCCAGCGGCCCAGCTCACCGCCATGCCCGAATGCGCGTGCTGTATGGCCACCGCCACCGGCGAAGGGCAAGTGACAACCGGCACAACTCATAGAATTGTTTTTGGACAGGCGCGTATCAAATGCCAGCATGTGGCCCAGTTTGATCTTCGCCTTGGATTGTGGATTGTCGGCTGGAATTGGAACAGGTGGCAGTTTCCAGTCTGATAAATCTTCAGCATTTGCGGTGGATAATAATGACGTGTTTGCTGCAAGCATGAGTGAACACAAGAATACGATATGTTTCATTTCTTCTCCTAGATAGGGCTAATTACTATGAGGTGTAATCATAGATGTTTTTTTATAGTTGTCAAATAAAACTATTTAGTATAGGATACTAGATATGAATGTTACCCCACGATCCGATGACCCCCATGCATTGTTACGTGCGCATGGACTGCGTGCCACACCGCAGCGCGTTGCTGTGGCTCAATTACTATTAAAGCAGGCAATGCATGCCACGCCACGAGAAGTGTATACGAAATTAAAAACAGACTTTCCTTCCATGTCACAAAATACCGTGTATTTGACGTTGGATCATCTCGAGAAAGCGGGATTGCTGCGACGATTTCACATAGCTGGCAGGGTCGTGTTCGACAGCAATACGCAGATGCATGACCACGCCTGTTGCAGTCGCTGCGGCAGGATTATGGATTTAGCATCGGCGGGCCGGATAGATTCACCCGATGAACTGGGTAAATGGCAAGTGGAGGGACAAAGCCGGTTATGGTCAGGAGTTTGCCCCGATTGCATCCAGCCTCCACGCTAAACTACGTTGTGTTGCTTGCCATAACATCCAGCAAGCACAGCAATACAGCAAAAGCTCGTTGTCGTTTCTGAGTTGGCAGTCTTTCAGCAAGATGCGGCCTAACGAATAAGCGCGAATTCAACTCACATGTGCGCCACTGGCTGCAAAGTAAAGACATGGGAGGAAATCTGAACGTTGTACTTTCAGATTACCCATTCTCCTGCCCAACCCATCCAAGCGCCTCATTTCTCAAAAAAACAGGTAGCGTACGCACATGCCTTTTGATTTAGCTGTGATTGACTTGGACAACACCCTGTATGCCGCCGATTCCGGCGTGTTTGCACGTATGGACAAACGTATGACGGCATTTGTCGCTCATGAGCTAGGCGTGGATGAGGTCGAGGCTAATCGGTTGCGCATAAAATACTGGAAAGAGTACGGCACAACATTACGCGGTATGATGCTGCATCATGGCATGGAGCCGGAAGCTTTTCTGCATGATGTGCATGATATTGATGCGCATGAGATTCTGGAACGAGATGGTGCGCTGGATGCGGCGTTGGCCCGATTGCCCGGGCGCAAAGTGATTCACACCAACGGCATCCGCGAACATGCTGAACGTATTCTCAACGCTCTCGGCATCGCGCATCATTTTGCAACGATCTACGATATTCGTTTCAACAATTATATTCCCAAACCATGCCGGCAAACGCTGGCCAGCCTGATTGATACAGAAGGGTTTACACCAGGGCGCACGCTGGTGGTGGATGATATGGCGGATAATTTAAGAGAGGCCAAAGCACTCGGCTGCAAAACAGTGTGGATTAGCCACGAAACAGAAGGAATATGGGATTATCATATTCCGACATTTCACGACCTCCCAGCAGCGTTATTCAGAGCGCGAGATGTGAGACGATAGATGTGAGGTGCGGGCAAGCGCCTTCCATCTCACATCCAACCCTCCTTACTGATTCATACGTTCAAAAAATTCAGCATTGCTCTTGGTCGGGCTCAACTTGTCGATCAGGAATTCCATTGCATCAATGGTGCCCATCGGTGACAGAATCTTGCGCAGAATCCATACTTTTTGCAGGTCCTCACGCGGCGTCAGCAACTCTTCCTTGCGGGTGCCGGATGGGGCGATGTCAATGGACGGGAATACGCGTTTATCCGTCAGCTTACGATCCAGTTTGATTTCCATATTGCCGGTGCCCTTGAACTCTTCGAAAATCACTTCGTCCATCTTGGAGCCGGTTTCAACCAGCGCAGTAGCAATAATGGTCAGCGATCCTCCACCTTCGATATTGCGGGCTGCACCAAAGAAGCGCTTGGGACGATGCAGGGCATTGGCATCGACACCACCGGTCAGAATCTTGCCGGAGGACGGTACCACTGTGTTATAGGCGCGCGCCAGGCGGGTAATTGAATCGAGTAGAATCACCACATCCTTGCCGTGCTCAACCAGACGCTTGGCTTTCTCAATCACCATTTCGGACACTTGTACATGTCGCTGGGCCGGCTCGTCAAAGGTCGAGGAAATCACTTCTCCCCTTACCGAGCGTTTCATATCCGTCACTTCTTCCGGGCGCTCATCAATCAGCAGCACCATCAGTTCCACTTCCGGATGATTGGCTTCAATGGAATGGGCAATGGACTGCATCATCACCGTTTTACCTGTGCGTGGCGGCGCCACTAGCAGTGCGCGCTGGCCTTTACCAATCGGCGACACAATATCGATAATGCGACCGGTTATATCCTTTCTGGTTGGATTTTCGATCTCCATATGCAGGCGTTCATCCGGGTATAACGGCGTCAGATTATCAAACAATACCTTGGTGCGCGCAGCTTGCGGTGATTCGCCATTGGTCGTATCGACGGTTTTGAGGGCAAAATATTTCTCGCCCCGACGCGGCGGCCTGATTTCACCAGCGACTGTATCGCCCTTGCGTAGAAAGAAACGGCGAATCTGGTGGCCGGACACATATACATCATCCGGCCCGGATAAATAATTGGCATCGGGCGAACGCAGGAAACCGAAACCGTCCGGCAAAATCTCCAGCACGCCTTCACTATAAATGGTGCCACTGCGCAGGCCGTGAGCACGCAAAATCGCAGACACCTGCTCCTGTTTGCGCATGCCTGCGGCATTATCAATATCATAGGAATCAGCCAGTTCCAGCAGTTCAGTTGGCGATTTGGCCGATATTTCTTTCAGATTCAGCGATACGCCTTCCATCTCATCGGAAATTTTCTCTTCCGGCTCTTCCCTGCGGCCACGCTTGTTGTTGCGCTCAGCTTTGGAGTTGCGATCTCCCTTCTTCCAGCGTCCACGACGCGGCTGTTCATGCGCAGCCTCCTGGCTATCTTCTTTCGATTCCCTGGCAGCCGCAGCATCCTTGCCATTGCTTTTATCCGGAGTATCGGCCTTGCGTGGACGACCACGACGGCGCGGCTTATCTTCAGCCTTAGGTTTTTCAGAAACAGCATCCGCCTGAGCCGGTGCTTTAGCATCAACTGCCGGAGCCTCAACGACTTTGCGTGGCCGACCTCGACGCGGTTTTACCACTTCGTTTTCAGCAGGGGATGCATCTTTAACTTCCTGACTTTCAGTTTCCTGAGACATTGGGGATTCTCCAAATACTAGATACTCTTGAATAACAAAATGGTGAGTTTACCATTTTATTATTCAATCGTTGGGTCGTTGTAACGCGACTTGCGTCGCTATTCATGATCATTTCAGGTGATCATTTCAATTGGTGTTGTTTTCTGCTTATGGCTGGCAACGGGTTAATAGCTGACAACGGATAGGGGCATTTCAATTCGGCTGGCTTTAGTTGACTGACGATAGTTGATTAATCATAAGCCCGGGAGGACAACCGGAACGCCGGCAGATTACCGGCAACGGACGCATTGCTAAATGTGCCGCTATGGTATGTCAACCTTCCTTGCACCTTTTTTCCTTACTGTAGCTTTGAGAAAAAGTAACGCTTGAGTAACAAAATGACGGATTCTATCATTTTGTTACTCAAGCGTTGGGTATTTGCAACGCGACTTGAGTCGCCATTCAACTCAAAACAGTATGAATTTTAAGAACTTGCTGATGTAGTGTCTCCAGGCTGCCTGTATTCATAATCACAAAATCAGCTGCTTCGCGCCGCTCTGCATCGCTGACTTGCCTGGCTACAATCGCATCAAACTCGTCCGGGCTGCGATCGCCTCTGGCCAGCACGCGCTGACGTCGCAAGACCAAATCGGCCAGTACGACAATCACCGCATCCATACGATGCGCGCCACCGGATTCCAGCAATACCGATGCCTCAATCATGGCATAGTTCCCCTGCTGCTGATCTAACCAAGCCTGTTCGGCCTGGCGAATCAAAGGGTGCATAATGGCATTGAGTTTAGCGGTTTGTTTTGCATCTGAAAAACAATGCCGCGCCAGTGCTTTTCTGTTCAGCGAAGCATCCGGATGCAATATATCGCGCCCAAAGCCGGCAAGCAGTTGGTTCAGCCCGTCACTACCGGGCTGAACCACATCATGACCAACATGATCGAGATCCAGCACCGGCACGCCAAGCCCCGCAAACATGGCTGCAACCGTGCTCTTGCCGCTACCGATACCGCCTGTCAGACCAATCCGGCGCAGGCTCATGTGAACAGACTCATTCGAACAGATTCATTCGAACAGACTCAAGCGGACAATCCTGCCATATTCAAATACCAGTTTAGCACCGTATCGCCCCAAACAAACCAGATCATGCCAGCTACGGCCAGATACGGGCCAAACGGAATTTCGGCTCTCAGACCTTTTTTGGCCAGCAACAGGGATATCACCCCAACAACCGTACCAACAACCGATGAGGCCAGAATAATAAACGGTAATGCTTGCCAACCCATAAATGCCCCCAGCATGGCCAGCAATTTAAAATCGCCATAACCCATACCTTCGCGCCCGGTCAGCAACAAAAACAGCCGGGCAATCAGCCAGAAAATACCATATCCGGCTACAGCACCAATCAAGGCACTCTGCCAATCGCCCAACCAACATGAAAAGGCCAGCCCCAGTGCAATGCCCGGATAGGTCAGCACATTGGGTAATAAGCCTGTTTCCAAATCAATAAAACTCAGTATCCAGAGCAGGAAAAACAGGGTGAGTGCAACGACCAGCTCTGGCGTCAGACCAAAATGCCATGCCAGCAAACCCCAGCTAACCCCCATCACCAGTTCCAGCAATGGATAACGCCACGAAATCGGAGCGCTGCAATG
>CAJXNE010000023.1 GCA_913056285.1 uncultured Zetaproteobacteria bacterium
ATCCAGAATTGCCAGGTGAAATCAAACGGATAATCCATATATGCCAAAATACTTAAGGTGGTGGACACACCTTCCGGCGCAGCCTTGAATGCCATGGCCAGTACGGCAATCAGCATGAGCACGGAACCGGCCAGCGTATACAAGAAGAATTTCAGCGTGGCATAAACGCGATTCTTGCCGCCCCATACGCCGATAATTAAATACATCGGAATCAGCATTGCTTCCCAGAAGAAGTAGAACAAAATCGCATCGAGGGCACAGAACACGCCGATCAGCGTCGTCTCTAACACCAGAAATGCAATCATGTATTCTTTCACGCGGGTCTGAATGCATTCCCAGGCCGAAATAATGCAAATAATCGTCAATAAACTGGTCAGCAGTATAAACGGCATCGAGATGCCATCCACGCCGAGTTGATAATTGACATTGAATGTGGCAATCCACGGGTGGAATTCCTCAAACTGCATATGCGCAGTGGTTGCATCGAATTGCAGTGCCAGCGGCAGTGTCACCAGAAAGGTGGCCACCGACACGCCCAGCGCAGCCCAGCGCACAGCATTATCACCACGTACAAATAACCAGATCACCAACGCACCGAAAGTCGGCAGGAAGATGCTCAGGCTGAGAATCGGAAAGTCCATAACATTTAACAGATCCATTCCCATCCCCTTACGCCTTCAACAACAGGTAAGTCAGCATACCGAATACGCCGATTACCATGGCAAATGCATAGTGATAAACAAAGCCTGATTGCATCTGGCGCATCCGCGCCGCACCCGAAGCAATGGAATCGATAATACCGCCATGAATCATGCCCTTATCGATGAGGCCCAGATCAGCCGATTTCCAGAAGAAATTGCCCAGCCTCTGGGCCGAGCGGATAAAGACCACCTCATACAACTCATCCCAGTACCATTTATTAAGCAGGAAGCGATGCAGTGCAGGCGAAATCGCAACCATTTTGGCCGGCAGTGCGGTTTCACGATAATACATGGCATAAGCCAGCGCGATACCGCCGACAGCCAACCAGAATGGCGCGGTAAAGATAAAGTGATACCAGCCATTTCCTTCGCCCTCTTCGGCAATCATCATCAACGGGTTATGCGCATCGAGTACAAACAGCGATGTACCAAAATAACCGTTGGCAATTTCAGGGTTGGCAATATCGAGCCCCAGCACACCCCACGCGCCAGCAGCCAGCGCACCCGTAGCCAGTATCATCAACGGAATCGTGATGACCTTGGGCGACTCATGCACATGTGACTTCACTTCCGCCGGCACGCGATCAGAATTATGGAAGGTCAGGAAGAACATGCGGAAAGTGTAGAATGCAGTCATAAACACTGCGGACAAGACTGCAAATGATGCGAAATCACCAACCCAGCCCATCTCGCGTACCATGGTCGCTTCGATAATCAGATCCTTGGACCAGAAGCCGGCAAATGGCGGCACGCCAGCCAGCGCCAGTCCGGCAATAAGCATGGTGATATAGGTAATCGGCATATATTTGCGCAACTGTCCCATATTGCGCAGGTCCTGATTGGCCATCACGGCATGGATCACAGAACCGGCAGCCAGGAATAACAGGGCTTTGAAAAAGGCATGCGTCATCAGATGAAAAATAGCCACCGAATAGGCAGAGACGCCGCAGGCCACGAACATATAACCGAGCTGCGAACAGGTGGAATAGGCGATCACGCGCTTGATATCATTTTGCACTAAGCCAATCGTGGCACACATCCAGGCTGTAATCGCGCCAACCAGTGTCACAGCGGCCAGTGCCGTATCAGAGAATTCAAATATCGGCGAACAACGCGCAACCATGAATACGCCGGCGGTTACCATGGTGGCAGCGTGGATCAATGCGGAAATCGGGGTCGGACCTTCCATGGAGTCGGGTAGCCAGACATGCAACGGCACCTGACCGGATTTACCTATCGCACCGACAAACAGGGACAGACAAATAAACGTAACCGCTGTCATTTCCCAACCCATAAAGCTGAGTACATGCCCCTGCTGGACAAAGGCAGGCACCATGCCGAATACGGTTTTATAATCGAAGCTGCCGAAATAATACCAGATTGCCAGCACGCCAATCAGAAAACCGAAGTCGCCAACGCGGTTGACAATAAATGCTTTCAGCGAGGCATATATGGCAGACTCACGCTTAAACCAGAAGCCGATCAGCAGATACGATACCAGACCCACCGCTTCCCAGCCGAAGAACAGAGTAAAGAAATTATTACCCATCACCAACACCAGCATGGAGAAGGTAAAACCTGAAATATAGGAGAAGAAGCGGCTATAACCCGGATCACCGTGCATATAACCAATGGTATAAATATGTACGCAGGCCGAAACCACGGTCACAACAATCATCATAATGGCCGTCAGGCGATCAATCATCATACCCACAGGCACGATAAACTCATGGGGATTCGCTCCGAAACCCGGAGAAATCATCCAGGTCCAGAAGTCACCATAAAAACTGGCGCCGTCCAGCACCTGCATAAAGACATGAATGGATAACAGCGCCGAAAGAATCACACTGCCGGATGTAATCGTATGCGATAGCTGTTCTTTCAGAACCCAGCCGAACAAGCCGACGATCAGCGCCGCCAGCAGCGGCAGACCGGGGATAGCCAGCAATTCGGTTGTGCTTAACATGATTGCGGTTTCTTGCACCTTCGCCCCCTCTTAACCCTGCAGCGTGTTGATGTCTTCGGTTTCAATCGAAGAGCGCAGGCGATGGAAATTCACCAGAATCGCCAGCCCGACTGCGACTTCACACGCAGCCACCGTCAACACGAAAAACACAAATATCTGGCCGGATAAATCATTCAGAAAATGAGAAAATGCCACCAGATTGATATTCACCGCCAGCAAGATCAGTTCGACGCACATCAGAATGGTGATGACATTCTTGCGGTTGAGAAACAGCCCCACCACGCCGAGCGAAAACAGCGCGGCGGCTACGATCAGGTATTGTGATAATCCAACCATTACTTTCTCCCCACCATCACATTCTCACCTTGCGCACGCGATCTTCGCGTCGCACTTTCACCTGAGCAGTGATATTCTGATACTTGGCATCCTTGCGTTCGCGAATGGTCAGCACAATGGCCCCAACCAGCGCCACCAACAGGATAATCGCCGCAATTTCAAACCCGAGCAGGTATTTTGTATATAAAATCTGGCCGATTTCAGCAGTATTATTGACTTGTTGGCCCAGATGCGCGGTGCTCGCCTTGGTTCCCTGCGTAAACACGCCTGAACTGGCAGCGGCCACGAACTCGATCAGCAATAGTACAGCAATCACACCGCCCACAGGCAGATATTGTACCACTCCCTCTTTCAGTTTCGCTACATTCACTTCCAGCATCATGATCACGAACATGAACAGCACCATCACTGCTCCGACATAAATCAGAATCAGGATGATGCCCAGAAACTCGGCATCGAGCAAAAAGAACAGACCGGATGCATTAAAGAAGCAAAAGATCAGAAACATCACCGAATGCATGGTATTGCGCGACAACACCACGCCAATGCCGGACACAATCGCCAAGCCTGCAAACAGATTAAAAAATACAGTTTCGAGCATCTTCCCCCCTACCCTTGATTAACTGTAACGCGCGTCGGCAGCAATATTCGCTGCGATTTGCGATTCATGACGGTCGCCATTGGCCAGCAGCATATCTTTGGTATAATACAACTCACCACGCGTTTCGGTCGCATATTCGAATTCCTGTGTTTCCACAATCGCATCCACCGGACAGGCTTCCTGACAGAAGCCGCAATAAATACACTTGGTCATATCAATATCGTAGCGCGTGGTGCGGCGCGAACCGTCATCGCGTTCTTCCGATTCGATGGTAATCGCCAATGCCGGGCACACCACTTCACATAACTTGCAGGCAATACACCGTTCTTCGCCGGATTCATAACGGCGCAGCGCATGCAGACCGCGAAAACGCGGCGACAACCATGTCTTCTCTTCCGGGTATTCCACCGTAATCTTTTTCTTGAACAGGTATTTCCCGGTCACGGAAAGGCCGATTAGCAGCTCCCATAAAAACCATGTTTTAAACGCACGTTTCAGCATAATCTACCTCCACGCCAGCCAGAAATTGATGATGCCATCAAGTCCCGGCGTATAAATGAACATTCCGACCACGAAAATCCAGCCCAGCGTCCACGGCAGGAATATTTTCCAGCCCAGCCGCATCATCTGATCATAGCGATAACGCGGGAATGTGGCCCGGAGCCAGATAAAGACAAACACCAAAAACGCGGCCTTGCCCAGCAACCAGAAGGTGCCGGGAATGATGTCGAGGGCCGGAATCGGTGCATACCAGCCGCCGAGAAACAGTACCGAGGTCAACAGAGAAATCAGGATCATGGCACCATATTCAGCCAGTGAGAAGGTAGCGAACCACATGCCCGAATATTCCACATGGTAACCGGCCACCAACTCTTCGGTTTCGGTCAGATCGAATGGCGTACGCCCGGCTTCAGCACAGCCGGAAATAAAGTAAACAATCAGAATCGGAAACAGCGGAATCATATACCAGTGCAGCAGACCACCGGCCTGCGCCTTTACAATCTCCGCCAGATCGAGCGAACCGGACAGCATCATGACCGTTACCAGACCAAAGCCCATGGCAATTTCATAGGAAAGCATCTGAGCTGTCGTACGAATCGAGCCCATGATGGCATATTTGGAATTGGATGCCCAACCGGCCATCAAAAAGCCGTAAACGGATAAGGAAGAAATCGCCAAAATATACAGCAGGCCCACATTCAGGTGTGAAATCGCCATCACATGCGGCTCGTCCCACACACCAAAAAATGTAGTTTCACCAAATGGCACTACGGCGAATGCAATCAGTGTAGGCGTTAGTGCCAGAATCGGCGCGCCGACAAAGAGGAGTTTATTGGCTTTGGTCGGGATAATCGTTTCTTTCAAAAACAGTTTCAGACCATCGGCCAGCGGTTGCAGCAGTCCGACCGGGCCGACACGGTTACAACCCTTACGCACCTGTATCCAGCCGATCACCCGACGTTCTAAATAGGTAATATAAGCCACAGACAAGGCAATCGGCACGGCAATCGCCAAGACCTCCAGCGCCCAGATACCGCCCTGAATCGCCATATCAATGCCGCTCATTGCTGCTCCGCTCATTGGCTGCCCCCCTTGATCGAAGCCGCACTTACATCGGACAGATCGCCGCCAACACCCCGTTTGGCCACAAACAGCACGCCCGGACTGACATCATCACGAACGCCAATATAATAAGAAGCCTCGCCGAGGAACGTGTGCACCGTATGCTCTCCGGCGCTCAATCCCGCTTTGGCCAGCGTATCAGGATGCACCAGCACATCGTCCATGGCGTGAATATTGCCAGCCTCGCTCAACAAATCGGACGCACGCGCCCACATGCCTTCTCGATAGAGGGAATAACGACTCACCACATCCAGTTCAAAGCTGTCGCTCACACTGACCGGCAACAGTTCATTGCCTTTATTGCGGCCCGGCGCAACCAAAATACTATCCTGTTCCGATGCATCCCATGCACCGGCCAGAGCCGGCATACGTTCACGCGTTGCCTGACGCAGTTCATCCAGATTCACCACCGGCACTTCGCCGCCCATCACCTGCACCATGCGCATCATGACTTTCCACAATGGCCGTTCCTGCCCCAGCGATTTGATCGGATTTCCCGCCACTCGAATGCGCCCTTCCATATTCACGAAAGTGCCTTCGATTTCCGCATAAGCAGCCGCAGGCAATTGCACAGCAGCATATTCAGAGATTTGGCCGCTAACAGCGCCAACCTGAACCAGCGGCACCCTGGCAAGCGCAGCTTTTGCAGCCGACGGGAACAAACCATCACCAACCGGATCGCTGCCGACCAGAATCAATGCATCCAGTTCACCGGCAGAGGCTGCTGCGAACAATTCTCCAGCGCTGACGCGCACATCGCCAAATGTGGCCGACAACACCTGCGTATTCATGCCTTCCGGAATCAGATTACGGCCATCGTTATCTGCTTCGGCATGCCCGCAGGCACGCATCAATAAATCCAGCCCGTAAATCAGAGCGGCTGCATCGGCATGGCCGCGAACCTCTTCACCCACCAACAGGGCGCAGGAATCAGACATCAAGGCATCCGCCAGCAGCTTGCCTGCCTCATGACGACCATCTACAGCACCCACCCATGCATCAAAACCGGCAGCGGTTTTACCCATCTGGGCAACCTGCTCCATGGCCCGTGCAATCACGGCAGGCCAGTCGCGCGGACGAATAATGGCATCATTGCTGATATCCATATTGGTACGATAATTCATGGCGCCGATACGCGACACCGGCTTGCCTGCATTACCGCGTTTACGCAGGCGTTGCATCAGCAATGGCAAGCGCTGCCTGAGATCACAACCCAGCACCACCACCTGATCGGCATCAGCAATTTGAGCCGTGGTCATGGAAAGACCTTCTTCAAAGGCAAAAGCGCGCATATCGCGTCGATGCAGATCATAAGCCACGCGGGCATCGGGGAAAAGCGCATCGCGCATCAGGCGAATCGAAGTCTGACCTTCCACGCTCCAGTAAGGTGAAAACAGAATGCCGACTTTTTTACCTTTTAGCAGTTCACTCGTTCTGGAAAAGGCTTCGCCCCAGTCGGCGCTTTCCAGCTTACCATCACGGCGTACTTTTGGCTCAAGAATCCGGTGATCAGAACGAAAAGAATCATAAACATAACGCCCACGGTCACAAATCCACGGCTCGGGACTACCCTCAACAGGCTGAATACGCATGATTTCATCGCCGCGCGATTCAATCTGAATATCGCAGCCATTCGGGCACTGCGTGCAGGTGCTGTTATGGTGGGTCATTTCCCACGGACGTGATACATCGAGCGAAGGTTTATCCAGCAATGCGCCTACCGGACAAATATCCGGCAAATTACCGGAGAGCTCTGATTCCAGTGCTTCTTCAACAATGCCGTTGATCGTCATGTGATCGGATCGATTCAAAATACCGATATCGCCGGTACCCGCCACTTCATCGGCAAAGCGCACACAGCGGGTGCAATGGATGCAGCGGGTCATGCAAGTATTCACAAACGGGCCCAAATCATAGTTCACTACGGCGCGTTTGGGCTCGGCATAACGTCCCTTGGACGCGCCATGTTCAATCGCATAGTCCTGTAATTTACAGCCGCCGCCCTGATCACAAACCGGACAATCAAGGGGATGATTGATCAACAGATACTCCATCACCATCTGACGGTCTTTTTCCAGCGACTCGGTGGCAGTCTTGACTTTCATACCTTCTGAAACAGGCGTGCAACAGGACGCTGCCGGCTTTTTCCAGCCTTCAATTTCAACCAGACACATGCGGCAATTGGCCGCTACAGATAATTCAGGATGATAACAGAAATACGGGACATCCACGCCATTCTCGCGACAGGCTTCCAGAATACTGGTTCCAGGCGTTACTTCGACTTCTTGATCATTGATAAACAAACTGGTCATGCGGCTTTCTCCACCAGACGAGCGCGTACTTCTTCAGGAAAATGTTCGAGCATGGACAAGATGGGTGCTGCTGCACCATCGGCCAGAGCACAAATGGTACGTCCTGCCATATGCGTAGCTGCATCCCCCAACACCTGAATATCCTCTTCGGTTCCTTGTCCGCTTTCCACGCGATTCATGATGCGCTTCAACCAGCCAGTACCTTCACGGCACGGCGTACACTGGCCGCAAGATTCGTGCGCATAAAAATGCGCCAGACGGCGTGACAAAGCCACCACATCAGCCGTTTCATCCATCACAATAATAGCGCCGGAACCGAGCATGGAACCAGCTTTCATCATGGCATCATAGGTCAGTGGCGTATCGTAATGTTCTGCAGTCAGCCACGGCGTAGATGAACCGCCGGGAATCACCACTTTGGGGACAGAACCATGTTGTAACCCGCCGCAATAATCCTCAATCAGGGTTTTCAACGAGGTGCCCATCGGTACTTCGTAATTGCCCGGTTTATTCACATGGCCGGACACCGAGAAAATCTTGCAGCCGGTGTTATTTGGAATACCGATCGAAGCGTGCCAGTCACCGCCAAATTTTAAAATAGCCGGCACCGTAGCCAGCGTTTCGACATTATTGACCACGGTCGGGCAACCATAAAAGCCTTCGACAGCCGGGAATGGCGGTTTAAAGCGAGGGCGTCCGGGCTTACCTTCCAGGGATTCAATCAGCGCGGTCTCTTCCCCGCAAATATAGGCACCTGCGCCGCGATGCACGGTTAAATTCATCGAATAACCGGAGCCCAGAATATCATCGCCTAGCAGGTTGGCCGCATAAGCCTCATCAATCGCGGCATTCATCACCTGAGCTTCATGCAAAAATTCGCCGCGCACATATATATAAGCATCTTTCACACCGAGTGCGAAGCCCGCCATAATCATACCTTCAATCAGCAGATGTGGATCAAAGCGCATAATATCGCGATCCTTGAATGTGCCCGGCTCGCCTTCATCGGCATTGCATAATAAGTAAGTCGGCTTGCCGGTATTGCGTGGCACAAACGACCATTTCAGGCCGGTCGGGAATCCTGCGCCGCCACGTCCGCGCAGACCGGATGTTTTGACTTCATCAATAATTCTGGCTGTGTCAAAGTCTTTCAACACCGTCGGCAGAAATTCATAAGCGCCATGCTCGCGCGCCACTTTCAATGTATTTACATGCGGAATATCGATGCGATCAAAGCAAATCTGCTTGACCTGCCTGGGATCAGAAGAAATAGCCATTATTCCGCCCCCTCAGCACGTTTTTCAGTAATAAGAGCATCAATAAATTCCGGCGTCACCTTTTCATGGTACGCGTTATTCACCTGCACCACCGGGGCACCGCCACAGGCACCTGCACACTCCACTTCGGTGACTGTAAACAGGCCATCCGGTGTGGTTTCGCCCACGTTGATACCCAGCGAATCGCACATGTGCGCCACCAGTTCATTGGCGCCATTAAGCATGCAGCCGGCATTGGTGCACACTTCCAGCAGATAGGTGCCGCAAGGCTGTTCACGGAACATGGTGTAGAACGTCACCACTTCGCGCACCTGCATCAGGCGCAAGCCCAACACTTCGGCAATCATTTTCTGGGCATCCATAGAAATATAACCGAAATCTTCCTGCGCCATATACAATACAGGCATCAGAGCGGACTGCGCAGATGGATAACGCGCTACCAGCGTCTTGATCTCTGCCAGTCGTTCGTCGCTGAAACGAACTGCATCGGAACAAATGGATTCCGCGCTCATCGATCGACCTCCCCAAACACAATATCCTGCGTCCCCAGAATCGCCACCACATCAGCCACCATGTGTCCGCGACACATATAATCCAGCGCTTCAATATGAGCGAAACCCGGCGCGCGCACTTTCATGCGGTACGGCTTGTTGGAGCCATCGGATACGATATAAACAGCAAACTCACCCTTCGGATGCTCGACTGCCTGATATACCTCGCCTTTCGGCACATGATAACCTTCCTGGAAATACTTGAAGTGATGAATCAGCGCTTCCATATCACCCTTCATCTCGGCGCGTTTCGGACTGGTGAATTTATAATCGTCCACCTTGACCGGCCCGGGATGATTCTCCAGCCATGCCACGCACTGGGCAATAATTTTGTTGGCCTCAAGCATCTCCTCGACACGCACCAGATAGCGATCATAGCAATCACCGGTGACACCCACAGGAATCTCAAAGTCCACTTTATCATAAGCATCATAAGGCTGGGTCTTACGCAAATCCCAGGCAATGCCAGAACCGCGAATCATAGGTCCTGTAAAGCCCCAGTCCAAAGCAGCTTCTTTATCAACTACGGCAATATCCACATTGCGCTGTTTCCATATACGATTCTCCGTCAACAGCGCTTCATACTCGGCCACCAGACCGGGGAAGCGCTCAGTGAATGATTTAATTTTTTCCAGCAAACCATCCGGCATATCCTTGGAAACACCGCCGGGACGAAAATAAGCCGCATGCATGCGTGCACCGCTGACCTCTTCATAGAAATCAAAAATATCCTCGCGCTCACGGAAACAATAGAGAAATACCGTCATCGCGCCGATATCCAGTGCCACAGCACCGAGCCACATGCAGTGATTAAGAATACGTGTTAATTCGGCAAACATGGTGCGGATATATTGTGCCCGCTCCGGCGCTTCGATACCCAACATTTTTTCGACGCCAAGCGCATAGGCATGCTCGTTGGCCATCATCGACACATAATCGAAACGGTCAAAATACGGCACATTCTGCAAATAGGTTTTATATTCAAATAATTTCTCAGTGCCGCGATGCAACAGCCCGATATGCGGATCGGCCTTCTCTACCACTTCGCCGTCCAGTTCCAACACCAGACGCAACACGCCATGCGCATGCGGATGCTGCGGACCAAAGTTCAGCGTATAATTCTTAATCTCAGCCACGATCTACCCCCGGCCATGTGCGATCAATCAACACGCGTTCTTCCAATGCATTCGGACGATATACACAGCGCCACTGCGCTTCATCGAAGAACATCTCAACGCGACCTGTGAGCGGGAAATCCTTGCGCAAGGGATGCCCTTCAAAACCGTAGTCGGTCAATAAACGGCGCAAATCCGGATGATGGTTAAAGATAATGCCGTACATATCGAAGGCTTCACGCTCAAACCAGTTCGCTGTCGACCATACTTCGGTCACCGAATCCACCAAATCACGTTGATTGGCACCTACTTTGAGGCGGATACGTTTATTTTGCGCTACCGACAGCAGGTTATACACCACCTCAAAACGCGGGCTCTCTTGCGGCCAGTCCGGCATTTCCAGCATATCGACGCCGCAAATATCCATCACCTGTTCAAAAGCATGCTCATTTTTCAAATAATGGCAGGCATCAGCAATACACTCGCGCGCCAGCGTCACCACTGGGCAATCCAAACCCTCATGAGACTCCAGCACCTGCGCGCCGAACTTCGCCCGCAAACCTGCAATCGCAGCGTTGCCATCCGACACCGCAGCCACACCTATATCGTCCTGTAATTTCTCTTTCGTCATGGTCTCATCCGACATATCACAGCCTACCGGGAAATGGTGTTAGTACGTTTGATTTTTTCCTGCAGCTGAATAAAGCCATACAACAGCGCTTCAGCTGTCGGCGGGCAGCCGGGCACATAAATATCCACCGGCACAATACGATCACAGCCACGCGTTACAGAATAGGAATAATGATAATAACCACCGCCGTTCGCGCATGAACCCATCGAAATCACCCAGCGCGGCTCGGACATCTGGTCGTACACCTTGCGCAGCGCCGGTGCCATCTTGTTACACAGCGTACCAGCCACCACCATCACATCGGATTGGCGTGGAGACGGACGAAACACAATACCGAAGCGATCCAGATCATAGCGGGCAGCACCCGCATGCATCATTTCCACCGCGCAACAGGCCAAACCGAATGTCATCGGCCACAATGATCCGGCGCGCGCACCATTGATTAACTTGTCGGCTGTGGTGGTAATAAAGCCTTTTTCAAGTACGCCCTCTATTCCCATTGCAAGGCTCCTTTCTTCCACGCATACACATATCCGACCAGCAGAATCACCAGAAACATCACCATTTCAACAAAGCCGAACAGGCCGATCTTATCTAGCACAATCGCCCACGGAAACAGAAAAGCACTTTCAAGATCAAAAATTACAAACAGAATCGCCAGCAGGTAAAAACGCACATCAATCTGCAAACGCGCATCCTCAAAGGCTTCAAAACCGCATTCATAGGCAGAAAGCTTTTCGGCATTCGGCTTTTGCTCGGACACAAACAGCGTCAACACCAAAGGAACCGCGCCCATGCCGATAGCAATTAAAATAAAGATAAATATTGGTGCATATTCGTTGGCGAGATACGCTGCGCCCATCAAAACCCCTCCAAAACTCACGATCCCTGAACCAAGCCTCGAAAATAAGGTGTGCTTGCTAACACCGGCAAGCTATGCAGTCAAGTTTATGAAGCCTTTATGAAGAACTCTTAACCTTATAAATCATGTGGAAAAATGCCATCAACAAGGCGATTTTTAACCAAAGGGCTGATTGAATATCAGGTTCATAAATTATTTATCCGCCATACTCCAGATGCCAGCCCAGCCTGGTTTCGGCGGATTCCGGGATAGCAGATCGCAACGATTGGCCATCACCAGCCCGATGCCCAGGCCGAAGTCATGATGCACCTTCAGAAACAGCGCTTTTGCTGCTACCCAATCGGCGTTGCAATAGCTGGCATAGGCTGCTTCATAATCAGGGATCGACTGAATTTTATCGTCAAACCTGGGGTCATTATCAACCAGCAACTCATACAGTCTGACCGGCTCACGGAAATTTTTTAAGCACACCCTGTCTATGAAGCGACAGGCGAATCTCGGGTCGGATTTGATATATTCCGCAATCTCATGGTAAAAACTTTCCGAGATCAAAATGCGGGCGTCGTAGAGTTTGGATCGACCTTCAATGCGAGCCGCTTCATGCACCCCTATACCAATCGGATGAGCACGCTGGTCCAGGTAATAATAAACCATCGCAATATGACCAATCGTAATGCCAAAGCCGAGGTCAATACTCGGACGGTTAACACCGGTGCATGTTGCGTCATTATAGTTACGCATACGCTGTGTCAGGCGATAGATATTTTCCATGATGTATCTTGTATTGTCTTCGGGAAAGATGGCCATCAATCCATCGCCATAAATCTCAGTATGCGTTTGTTCATGCCCGAGGTACAGGTATTCGTAAGATGTTTTATGGACATCAAAAATAAACTGCTCGTAGCTGATCGCCTGCCCGGCTGCGACATTGGCGTTACGGAACTTGCCCTGCTCGAAATTCAGCAGGATTTCAGTCGAATCGCGCAAATCGCAGAACATGATGATCCGATTTGATTTTTCAGCAGCCTGTTGATGCTCGCGTTCGTCTACTACCTGATCCATATCGATATTGCTCCCAACCGTTCGCTGGTCATGCCTGATGAATGCGAACGATTAATGGCGAAAGTGACGAATGCCTGTGAATACCATGGCAATGTTGTGCTCATTGGCAGCGGCAATCACTTCCTCATCACGAATCGAACCACCCGGCTGAATCACAGCAGTTGCTCCGGCTTCGGCCAGCGCATCAACACCGTCCCGGAATGGGAAAAAGGCATCAGATGCGACCGCAGAGCCCTTAATCGCTTCACCGCCATGGTGTGCGGCAATGCGGGTGGAGTTGACCCGGTTCATCTGCCCTGCGCCGACGCCCAGCGTCGTGCCAGCCTTGGCAAAGACGATGGCATTGGATTTCACATGCTTGGCGACAGACCATGCAAATAACATATCGATCCATTCCTGTTCGGTTGGAGCTCGTTTGGTGATGACCTTGCAAGCATTGCGATCAAGAATATGGGCGTCGCGATCCTGCACCAGCAAACCGCCATTGACGCGTTTGAATTCAAGACCGCCGCGTACTGGTTTGGCAGAAGGCGCCAGCATCAGACGTAGATTTTTGCGCTCTTTCAATACCGCACGCGCGCCTTCGGAAAATCCAGGTGCAATCACCACCTCCATAAAGGTTTCGGCAATCAGTCTGGCAGTGGCTTCGGTGAGTTCACGATTAAATGCAGCAATGCCGCCGAAGGCCGAAACTGAATCAGCCGCGCGGGCGCGCTCATAAATTTCGGACTGCGTGCCGCCGCCCATGGCTACACCGCACGGGTTGGCGTGTTTGACAATCACCACGGCCTCATCAGTCAAATCGCGTACCAGTGCGAATGCTGCATCGGAGTCGGCGATATTATTATAGGAAATCGCTTTACCCTGCAAAACAGGACAGTCGGCCAGCGACAGACCGGAATCTTCAGGGTCGGCATAGAATGCGCCGGACTGATGCGGGTTCTCACCATAACGCAGTTCGTCGGCGGTCTTGATAAACTGGCGGGTAAAGATATCCGGGAAAGCGCGCTTTGTGCCATCATCGTTGAGCGCAGAAAAGTGATTGGCGATGGCGCCATCGTAGGCGGCCGTGTGGGCGAATGCCTTGACGGCCAGCGCCCGACGACATGATTCATCCAGCGCATCATTCGCCATCGCATCGAGCACCATGGCGTAATCGGATGGATCGACCACAATGGTGACGAATTTATGATTTTTGGCCGAAGCGCGCACCATGCAGGGGCCACCGATATCGATGTTTTCAATCGCATCGGAAATGGTACAATCTTGTTTGGCGACAGCCTCGCGGAACGGATATAGATTCACACAGACCAGATCAATCCGCTCAATATCGTGCTCGGCCATCGAGGCAAGATCTCCGTCGTTATCGCGTCGTGCCAGAATGCCGCCATGCACTTTCGGATTCAGGGTTTTAACGCGCCCGTCCATCATTTCCGGAAAACCGGTGTAATCAGAGACATCGCGGCAGGCAATACCTTGTTCGCGCAGCAATTTCGCCGTGCCGCCAGTGGAAAGAATGCGAATGCCGCGTTCTGCCAGGGCTCGGGCAAAGTCTGCCACGCCTGTTTTATCTGAAACGCTGATTAATGCCTGCTGAATAGAAGCCATGAGGAATACTCCGGAATGTAATTTGAAGGGAGCGGCAAGCTACGCGCTGATTGATTGTGTGCAACCGAAATGACCAGCAAAGTGAATAGGCAAGCGGTAAAGGACGGGCAGCCAAATCAAAAACGCACAGCTTGATTTGTAAGCAAAGGCAAAACCGCGCTTTTGCCTTTGCGAACTGATTACAGGCAGGATGCCTTTAATCAGCGTCTCCAAAAGCAGAAAGGGCGCATAAGCGCCCTTTCCATGATACATCAACGATGTATGCGGGTTTACAAGGTTTTCAGAAAAGCAATCAGATCCGCCTGTTTCTGCGGGTCACAAATCCGCTGTGGTGGCATCTTTGTTCTTGCCGCAGGATTGCCAGACAACACTTTAATGGCTTTTTTGGAATTACAGTCCCACATGGCGATATGCTCTGCGGTCCATACCCAACCGCCAGCTGCAAGATCAGCGCTGTATTTCATATCCGGCATGATACCCGCCTTGCGCCCGACAATGCCTTTCAGGCCAGGCCCGACTTTCTTTTTGGCAGTAAAATTATGGCAAGCAGCACATTTTTTAGCTAGCGATTTGCCTTTGACTGCATCGCCAGATGGGCCGGCAGCAACAACCGGAACAGCTGGAGCCGCGGGATGACTAATAGCCACGGGTTTCGGTATCGGGGATGCTTTTACGGCCGCAACATGTTTCTGCATCGGAACAGAGCTGGCTGGAACAGGAGCAGGCATTTTCTTGTCGGTAGCTGCTTTTACAGCGGCTTGTGCGGTTTCTGCCGAAGCGACACTGGCCGCTTCCGGTTTATTGGAAGCCATAGCAGCAGGCTGCATCGTTTTAAGTTTATCCTTTATTTTATCGCCGGACTCCTGCATGGCCGTCTTCAGGGTTTGCGCTGCATGAGTCTCCGCGGGTTTGGTTACAGCTACTGCATCGTTAACAGAAGCCACAGCATGAGACTGTTCGGCTGCCGCTTGTTGCGACTGAACAGGTGTTGCATCGGAAGCCGTACTAGCGCTGGCAGCAGCTGCCGGTGCTTTGGTCGCCGGCGCCTTGTCATTTTGACAGGCGGTAATTGCCAATGATGCCAGCAACAGAATAAACAAATTCTTTTTCATCAATATGCCTCCATATTATCTTTTTGAAATCACGACTAATCAAATAACTATTCAGCCTTATCGATATGCACATCCATTTGCGGATAGGGGATTGAGATACCTGCATCGTCGAAAGCTAACTTGATTTTTTCTGTGACATCGAACTTAACACCCCAGTAATCACTCGCTTTAACCCATGGGCGCACAACAAAATTAACACTGGAATCAGCCAGTTCAGCCACGGCAATCAATGGTGCAGGATCTGAAAACACACGCTCATCAGCATCCAGAATCGACTGCATGATTTCTTTGGCCTTGCGAATATCATCATCGTAACCAATGCCAAACACCATATCGATGCGGCGAGTATCGCGAGCAGAGTTGTTGGTAATCGTGCCACCATAAATGGCTCCGTTGGGTATGATGATTTCACGGTTATCACCTGTTTTCATACGGGTGGAAAAAATACCGATCTCTTCAACTACGCCGGAAACACCTGCCGCTTCAATAAAATGTCCCACCTTGAACGGACGAAACACAATCAACAGTACACCGGAAGCAAAATTCTGCAGCGAACCCTGCAATGCCAACCCGACAGCCAGTCCGGCAGCGCCAATCAGGGCGATAAAGGATGTGGTATCCACGCCCAGCTGATCGAGTGATGCGATAATAATAAACAGCAATAACAGTGTATTGAGAATAGAGTGAACAAAGCTGACCAGCATGTCATCCATGCCTGCTTTTTTGAGCATCTTGTCTGCAACATTGAGTAATAGACCGGCGATCCAGCGACCAATAACAAATATCGCCAGGGCCATGATAATATTGATGCCCCACGGAATAACGTAGGTACTGATGATTTCCTGTATATTTAACGAATCCGGCATGCGCCCTCCCTGAATAGCGACGTATGTCGCGTTGCGAAAATCCAACGATTGAATAACAAAATGATAGAATCCGTCATGTTGTTATTCAAGAGCGACTCACCCCGCTTCGCGGCCCCCAATCTTAGGAATAACAGATGTTA
>CAJXNE010000024.1 GCA_913056285.1 uncultured Zetaproteobacteria bacterium
GTCTGGCTCGCGCGGCTTCGGGTGATATTGAACGGGCAGGTGAGGCGGTCAAACCGGCCGGTGATCGTGGCCGAATCCACACCTTTATCGCTACCAGCCCGATTCATATGCAGGCGAAGCTGCGCATGAGCCCTGATCAGGTGGTTGAACGGGCCGTGGCAGCTGTGAAGCAGGCGCGTTCGCTGGCGCCGGAAGTGGAGTTCTCGGCCGAGGATGCAGGCCGTACTGAGATGGATTTTCTCTGCCGCGTTGTCGAAGCAACCATTGCTGCCGGTGCGCGCGTGATCAATATCCCGGATACGGTCGGTTATATGACCCCTCTGGAGTTCGGCGGTCGTATCCGCGAACTGATCGAGCGGGTACCTAACTCCGATCAGGCGATCTTCTCAGTCCACTGCCATAACGATCTCGGACTCTCTGTTGCCAATTCACTGGCCGCAGTTGAAAACGGTGCGCGTCAGGTTGAGTGTACCATTAACGGGCTTGGCGAGCGGGCCGGTAACGCCTCACTTGAAGAGGTGGTGATGATTCTGCGTACCCGTTCGGATCGTTACGATATCGATACCGGCATCGATACCACGAAGATTGTGCCGACTTCGAAACTTGTCAGCGGTATTACCGGCATGCCGATTCAGGCCAACAAGGCGATTGTCGGCGCCAACGCTTTTGCGCATGAATCGGGTATTCATCAGGATGGTGTTTTAAAGGCGCAGAAGACCTATGAGATTATGACGCCCGAATCGGTCGGCTGGTCAACCAATCGCATGGTTCTCGGTAAGCATTCAGGGCGTGCGGCGCTCAAATCGCGCTATGAGGCGCTTGGTGTTGAGCTCGGCGATGAGCGGCTTGTTCACGTCTTTGCGCGTTTCAAGGCGCTAGCGGACAAGAAGAAGGATATCTTTGATGAGGATCTGATGGCGCTGCTCTCGGACCATGCCGCGGTGGATGAAGAGCGCGTGAAGCTTGTCAGTCTGCATGCAGTATCCGGCACCAATGATGTGCCGGTGGCTGCTATCGAACTCGATATCGAAGGGGAAACGCATAAAGCGACAGCGGAGGGCGATGGCCCGGTCGATGCGGCATTCAAGGCGATCAAATCGCTGGTTGAGCCCAATGGTAAGCTGCTGCTCTATGCTGTTAATGCGATTACGGCCGGCACCGACGCGCAGGGTGAGGTAACTGTGCGATTGCAGGATGGCGACCGGATTGTGAACGGGCAGGGCTCGGATACCGATATCGTGGTTGCTTCGGCCAAGGCTCTGATCGCAGCGCTGAACAAGCTGCCGAATATGCATGCCAAGGAAGTACACGCGCAGTATTCGGGGGTGTAGTTAGGAGTGAAGGGTAAGGCGTTAGGCGTTTCTGACTCCAAACACCTCACCTCTCACGTTCCATCCCTACAAACTCATCTGATGCAGCCATTTCTCCAAAAAGTGGATGTTGAAATCAGCACTCTGAAATCCGGGGTTGGCCAATAAACGCTGATGCAGTTCCTGATTGGTGGTAACGCCGAGAATGACCAGTTCATCCATAGCCCGTTGCATGCGCCGAATACATTTCTGGCGGTCTCTGGCATGCGTGATTACCTTGCCGATCATCGAATCGTAGTGGGGCGGTATTTTATAGCCGGTGTAGAGTTGTGAATCAACGCGGACGCTGCGACCACCGGGAGCATGATATAATTCAACTGTGCCTGGTGACGGAGTGAATTTAAACGGGTGCTCCGCATTGATCCGGCACTCGATGGCATGCCCTTTGATCTTGATATTATCCTGGCAGAAATCGAGCTTGTCTCCAGCGGCTACGCGGATTTGCCACTCGATCAGGTCAACACCGGTAATCCATTCTGTAACCGGATGTTCTACCTGAATTCGTGTGTTCATCTCCATGAAATAAAAAGATTTATCTGAATTCATTAAGAACTCAATTGTGCCTGCTCCAACATAATTAACTGCTTTCGCAGCGGCCAGTCCGGCAGCGCAAATCTTCTCACGCGTTTCAGGGTCCAAATAGGGGCTTGGCGCTTCTTCGAGCACTTTCTGATTATTGCGCTGCATGGAACATTCGCGCTCGAACAGGTGAACGATATTGCCATGCGTATCACCGAGTACCTGCACTTCAATATGGCGTGGCTCTTCGAGAAATTTCTCAATGAAAACCGTATCATCGCCAAAGGCAGCACCTGCTTCGGTTTTGCACATGGAAAATGCATTGGACAGCGATGCTTCAGAATGCACGATCTTCATGCCGCGTCCGCCGCCACCGGCCGATGCCTTGATGATAATCGGGAATCCCGACGTCTTGACAACTGCCTTGGCTTCCTCGATCGTCTCTACAGCGCCTTCAGAGCCGGGAACCAGCGGTACGCCGGCAATTTCCATCTCTTTCTTGGCCGTAACTTTATCACCCATGGTGCGCATGGATGCAGGCGTGGGACCGATCCAGACCAAGCCGGATTCAAGGACGATATCAGCAAATTCGGCATTTTCGGCCAGAAAGCCAAAGCCCGGATGAATGGCTTCAGCATCGGTTAATTCCGCTGCCGCCATCAGGGCAGCGATATTCAGATAAGACTGGGCGCTGGGCGCCGGGCCGATACACACCGATTCATCGGCAAGGCGCGTATGCATTGAATCGCGGTCGGCTTCGGAATAAACGGCAACCGAGCGAATGCCCAGTTCTTTGCATGCGCGGATGATGCGCACGGCAATTTCGCCGCGATTGGCGATCAGGATTTTGTGAAACATGGCCATATCTGGTTACGCCAGTGGCGTGATGACAAAAATAGGCTGGCCGTATTCAACCGGTGATGCGTTTTCAACCAGAATTTCTTCAACCACGCCACTATATTCAGCTTCGATTTCATTCATCATTTTCATTGCTTCAATGATGCACAGGGTTTCACCTTTCTGAACTTTCTGACCGGTGCTGACGAAGTTATCTGCATCGGGGCTGGGGGCTGCGTAAAATGTACCGACCATCGGCGAAGTTACCCGGTGTTCCTCGTTGGAAAGCTCTTCTTCAACGGCCACAGGGGTAACCGCAGCTTGTGGTGCAGTTTGTGCAGCGACAGGTGCTGCGGCGTAGGCGCCAACTGGAGCAGCAGCAACGGTGGCAGCAGGGCCCTGTCGGGAAATACGCACAGTCTGATCGCCTTGCGTTACCTCTATTTCAGTTACATCCGAGCTTTGTACCAATCGGATTAATTTTCGAATCTGGGAAATATCCACATTAAACTCCTGTTTCAGATTTGGATTTCTGTTGTAGTGATTCAGCCAGCCCTCTGAGAGCCAGCATATACGATGTAGCGCCGAAGCCCGCGACCACGCCAGTAGCGGCATCGGCCAGCAGCGAACGATGGCGGAATTCTTCACGGCTATGAATGTTCGATAAATGTACTTCAATAAACGGAATGGCGGTTGCCAGCAAGGCGTCGCGCAGGGCGATACTGGTATGTGTGTAGGCAGCCGGATTGATGATGATGCCATCAATGTGTTCCGATGCAGCCTGTTGGATGCGATCGACCAGTTCACCTTCATGATTACTTTGAAAACTGATGATTTCCACGCCCAGCGCATCACCGAGTGCGATCAATTGTTCTGTGATTTCGGCCAGCGTCTGCTTGCCATAATGGCCGGGTTCTCGGGAACCGAGCATGTTCAGATTAGGGCCGTGCAATACTAAGATGCGTAATGACTTCATTGGGTTTCCTCCCTGTTCCATTGTTGTCGGAGGGCTAACATATCAGCGCAATCGGGTTGCTCATCAATCAGTATCTCCAGCATCAGTCGGGCCTCCTGGTACTCGCTCTGATCCCATAATAGCCTGGCCAGTGTTAATGATGCAGGAGCTTCACCTGTCAACGGATTGTTTTGTAACTGTAGTGCGCGTGTAGCGCTGGCAATGCCTTGCTCAATATGACCCAGTTGGCGCTGAACTTTGGCTAGCAGTTTCCAGGCCTTGATTTCTACCGGTGCAAATTCAAGTAACTCCATCAGGATGCGTTCCGCCTGCTGCGCATTGCCTTGTTGGATAGATTCTCTGGCCGCAGCAATACCATC
Organism: uncultured Zetaproteobacteria bacterium; assembly: GCA_913056285.1. Classification (GTDB taxonomy): domain Bacteria; phylum Pseudomonadota; class Zetaproteobacteria; order Mariprofundales; family Mariprofundaceae; genus Mariprofundus. Next base: position 4,062 of record CAJXNE010000024.1, read on the forward strand.
GGTAACGCCGCGCCAGTTGCCTGGCGAGGGGACTTTGCCTTGCGGCTGTTGCTGGATGTTGGGTGCAGGGTCACTTGCTGCTAGCATGCGGCTCACACTACAGGGTAGGGAATCCGGGTCAATCCGATTTAACTCGATAATGGCCAAAAAAAGCCTTAATTTTGCAATAAATGATCTAAAATGGCTGTGAAATGTTAATTATGGGGGCGTATGTCTGACAATATAAGCATTCAGTTAAATGGAGAAATGCAAACTGTATCGGCTGGCACGCTGGCCGATATGATTGTGGAACTGGGGTTGGAAAAGCGCATGATTGCCATTGAGCGCAACCTCGAAGTGGTGCCCAAAAGTCGATATGATGAAACCCGGTTGCAAGCGGGTGATCGTATTGAACTGGTACACATGATCGGTGGCGGCTAATGAGATGGCTAATGCGATAACTGCTGTAAGCAGCCGCGAATAGGCACGCATTACACGAATCTTATAATCAGTGTATATCTGTGTGAATCAGTGGTGAAACATTGAAGTTTTGGATAGTGACGTATGTCGCGTTGCGAAAGTCCAACGAATGAATAACAACATGATAGAATCCGTCATTTTATTATTCAAAGCTTTTTAAACGGGGAAGAACGATGTCGGATATGTTTAAAGTCGGAACGCATGAATTTACGTCGCGGTTGATTGTCGGTTCCGGGAAATATAAAGATTTCCAAACCACCAAAGAAGCGACTGAGGCATCAGAAGCCGAGATGATTACAGTTGCGGTGCGCCGGGTGAATATTACCGATGCAGACAAAGAAAACCTGCTCGATTTTATCGACCCGAAAAAATACACCATTCTGCCCAATACCGCCGGCTGTTTTAATGCCGAAGATGCGGTGCGCACGCTCAGACTGGCGCGCGAAGCCGGTGGCTGGAATCTGGTTAAGCTGGAGGTGCTCGGTGATACCGAAACCCTGTATCCGAATGTGGTGGAGACCATCAAGGCGGCAGAAACACTGGTAGCCGAAGGCTTTGAAGTGATGGCCTATACCAATGACGATCCAATTGTGGCTCGGCAACTGGAAGAAACCGGTTGCGCAGCAGTGATGCCGTTGGGTAATCCGATTGGCTCTGGTCGTGGATTAGCCAATCCGTTTAATATTCGCGTGATCAAGCAACGTGCCAATGTACCGATTGTAGTCGATGCCGGTATTGGTACAGCTTCCGATGCTGCCAAGGCGATGGAGTTGGGCGCGGATGCGGTGCTAATCAACACAGCTATTGCCGAAGCGGGTGATGAATGCATGATGGCGCGTGCGATGCGCGATGCAGTCAGGGCAGGGCGTACAGCCCATCTGGCCGGGCGCATGGCGAAACGTGCATTTGCTTCTGCATCATCGCCGACAGAAGGTTATATTTGGGATTAAAAGCTTGATGACTTCGTAAAAAGTCATCATCGCGTAATTGCAGGTTGGTTGTAATAAGGCTGCGGATATTCAAACAGCATGAAATATGTTGTATGTAATTTGCGTCTATCTGCGCTCATCTGTGTCAAAAAAAGGAATGAATACATGACTGAATTGAAGAATGATTTATTTTTGCGGGCCTGCCTGCGTGAGGATGTGGAGCGTACGCCGTGCTGGATGATGCGTCAGGCCGGACGTTATTTGCCGGAGTATCGTGCTACGCGTCAAAAGGCCGGCGGCTTTTTGAATCTCTGTCGTTCACCGGAATTGTGCTCCGAAGTGGCGATTCAGCCGATTGATATTCTCGATGCTGATGCGGCAATTTTATTTTCCGATATTCTGGTGGTGCCGGAAGCGATGGGTATGGATCTGAGTTTTGGAGCAGGCGAGGGGCCGAAGTTTTCCGATCCGGTGCGCAGCCTTGCCGATGTAAAAAAACTGCCTGTGCTGGATGATCCCACCAAAGAACTCGGTTATGTCATGAATGCGGTGAGTACCATTCGCCATGATTTGAACGGGCGCGTACCCTTGATTGGCTTTACAGGTAGTCCGTGGACGCTGGCGACTTATATGGTGGAAGGCGGCGGTTCCAAGACCTTTTCCAAAGTAAAATCCATGATGTTCAATGAGCCGGAGACGATGCATCTGTTGCTCGAGAAACTGGCAGATTCGGTTGCCGCCTATCTCAATGGTCAGATTGCTCATGGCGCGCAGGCGCTACAAATTTTTGATACCTGGGGCGGTATTCTGAGTACGGGCACCTACAAGGAATTCTCACTGGCCTATATGCAGCGCATTGTCGATCAGCTTACGCGTGAGAGTGAAGGACGGAAAGTACCGGTCATCCTATATTCCAAAGGAGGCATGGGATGGTTAGAGGCCATGGCCGATACCGGTTGCGATGTGATCGGTCTGGACTGGTCGATTGATATTGATGAAGCCAAAGCCCGTATCGGTGATCGTGTCGCATTGCAGGGCAATATGGATCCGACCATGCTTTACGCCAATCCGGATCGAATACGCGCAGAGGTAAAAGATATTCTGGCACGATTCGGTCGGGGCAATGGCCATGTGTTCAATCTGGGACACGGTATTACCCCGGACGTGCCCAAAGAACACGCCATTGAATTCTTCAAAGCGGTGCGCGAGGAATCTGTTTGCTATCATCAGTAATGGATTATTCACCTGCAGAGCAGCTTGATTGGGTAGGAAGTAATTGTGACTTTGGTTCTGTTTGTGAGCGATCCGAACTGAGCAGGTATTGAGTCAAACAGGATTTCCATGATTGGGCTTAACCCCGATCCAGATGGTGTGCCTTCTCCCCGCCTGATTTTTATGGGCGCGGACGCGCTGCTGTTCCACATCGAAACCGATTTTCATCATGCGTTGTGTAAAGCGTTCATCCGGAAATGCTGACCAGACAGTGAGAACACCGCCGGATTTGAGCGCCGAATATGCGTTGTTCAGGCCGCGCAGGCCGTAGAGCGAATCATTGTCGTCGCAGGTGAATGCATCCGGGCCGTTGTCCACATCCAGCATAATGGCATCAAAGCCGTTTTTATGATCCTGCATCACTTTGCCGACATCCTGTTCCAATACGGAAACGCGTTCATCATCCAGCGGGAAACCGGAGACGATTCCGAGATATTCCCGATTCCAGCGCACCACGGCAGGCATCAGCTCGGCGACGATCACGCGGGCGGAGGCGGGAACTTTTGACAGTGCTGCAGTCAGCGTAAAACCCATGCCCAGACCGCCGACCAATACTTGTGGGTTTTCGCGATGGGCAATGGGTTTGCAGGCCAGTTCAGCCAGCACATCTTCCGAGTGATGTTGGCGGCTGTTCATTAAATCGCCGGCTTTATCAACGCGAATCGAGAAATCCACCCCACGCTGGTAAAGCTGAAGCGTGGCTCCGTTTTCGGTGACGGTATCCAGCAGCCTGAAAGGAATCATCGCGCAATGATAACCGAGGAACGATGCACAGGCATTGCTTTTGAATGGTTAAATCGATCCTCTTTGCAGTTGATGACCAACAATCAATAATACAGGATTTATTTGCGGCGTTGTGGTAGTATATATGTCGAAACTGGAGGTGGTAGTTGTGCGTATTGGCGTGCCGAGAGAAATCAAGAATCATGAACATCGGGTGGCGATGATGCCGACTGGCGTCGGCTTGCTTGTGGGCGATGGGCATACGCTTACGGTGCAAGCGGGAGCGGGTGAAGACAGCGGTTTTTCTGATCGGGATTACGAACAGGCTGGTGCCTGTATCGCATCATCAGCTAAAGCGTGCTGGGACTGTGATCTGGTTGTGAAGGTCAAGGAACCCTTACCTGAGGAATATACATTTCTGCGCCCCAACCTGATATTATTTACTTTTCTACATTTGGCCGCTGCGCCTGAACTGGCTCGCATTTTGATGGATAAACATGTGTGCGCTCTGGCTTATGAAACGGTGCAACTGGATGATGGATCGCTGCCCGTTCTGGCCGCCATGTCGCAAGTGGCAGGCAGAATGGCAGCTCAGCTGGCGGTGCGCTTCCTGCAAAAAGAAAATGGCACACGGTTTGCCGGTAAAGGGCGGCTGGCCGGTGGTGTGTCGGGTGTTGACCCGGCGCAGGCTATGGTGCTGGGTGCCGGCAATGTCGGGCAGAATGCTGCGCTGGCACTGGCAGGATTGGGCGCGAATGTGGTGATGCTGGAAGCTGTTCAATCGCGGGTTGATGCGCTACAGGCATCGTTAGGCGGACATATATCCGTCATTCATTTCTCGGCTGAAAATCTGCACCGGTTCTTACCCGATTGCGATATACTGATCGGTGCGGCGCTGGTTCCGGGTAAACATGCACCCGGATTGCTACGGCGTGTTGATTTGCGACTGATGCAGGCGGGTGGGGTATTTGTTGATGTATCCATTGATCAGGGTGGTATTAGTGAAACCAGTCATCCGACTACGTATGATGATCCGGTTTATGTGGAGGAGGGGATTATTCATTGCTGTCTGCCGAATCTGCCGGGGGCAGTGCCGTTAACCAGTACGACGGCTTTGACCCATGCGAGTTTTCCATATATCCGCCTGATTGCGAATCATGGTGTGGATGCGGCGGTGCGACTGAATCCGACTTTATCGCACGGGGTTAATATTCGGGATGGAAACGTGGTGCATCAGGGCGTGGCCGAATCATTGAGTACGCAAGGAGCGTAGCGAGGCAGTCAGGCGGCCTCTTTCAGCAGTTGGGAAATGTTATTCGGAATGGATAACAGGCCGTTGGGCACACTCTTGTGGCATAGCAGTGACGTGTACACCACGTCTTCTCCGATAACTGTCTCATGCGTGGAAGTTCAAATGCGACGGTGCATGTTTAATCTCGGCGGACGTTTTCTTCTTTGACAGGGGTGGATTTGCCCGGATGAAACGGGCATTCATGTTCCAGATTATATTGGCAACGCTCCGGGAAATCATCCGAATCTGATCGACAATGTTGGTCGCATTCTTCCAGCGCCTTTAATAGCGCGAACAGCTTGTCGATTTTATAGGGTTTGGTTAAGGAATAGCACAGGTGTGATTCAATGTTTGCGACAAATTCAGAGCAGGGCGTACCGGAAACAATCACTGCTTTTTGCAGCGGCGCTTTCTCGCGCACTTTTTTGATCAGTTGAAGGCCTGTCAGTCCGGTCATCATATAATCGCTTAAAATGGCGATGGGGGCGACAAAGTCGCTGGAATTGAAATAGTCCAGATAAGATTCAGCTGAGTCGAATTGCATGGTTTTATGACCGGCGCATGCAATCAGTTCTTTCAGAACATCACGCAGTTCAGGGATATCATCAACGATATGGAACATGCGTCACCTCCTGTGAAGGGATATCTCTAAAGCTTATAGATACTACATCTTATGACCTGAAAATGCAAACAGAATCTAAAGCGTGATTAAGAGGTTTTCAGGGGGTGATTGATGAGACGTGGTATTTTTGTAACGTGGAAGGTACATACCATTGTTCACTGTTGTAGCCGATGCCGGCAGGGGCTGCTTTGACGCCATGAATGCGTTTGTGGATCACAGGCAGCGAGTAGGGCGCGAACAGAAACACCATCGGTACGTCGTGATAAATTTCCGCCTGCATAATGTCGTACTGTTGTTTGCGCTGTTGGCGATCAAAGGTGCGCCGGGCGGCAACCAGTGCAGCATCGACTTTGGCATTATTGTAGGAAAGGAAATTGAACTGACGCGGGCCGGTCTGGGATGAATGCCAGATGGTGTACTGATCCGGATCAGGGGACAGCGACCAGCCCAGAATCACCGCATCGAATTGCCGTTTGTTGATGAAATTCTCGATAAAGGCAGACCATTCCACCAGTCGGATTTTAACGTCAATGCCGATTTTCTTGAGCCTGTGCTGCATGATGGTGGCGGCATCTGCGCGTTGTTTGTTGCCATTATTGGTCAGGATCGTGAATGAGAGAGGCGCACCGTTTTTATCAAAAATACCATCGCCATCAGAATCAGACCAGCCTGCATCAGCCAGTAGTGCCTTTGATTTATCAGGATCGAACGGGCGCGGTTTAAGCTTTTTGTTGACCCAGAACGTACCGGGTTTGTACGGGCTGGCGATGGTTTCACCCAGACCAAGCTGGACGCCGTCGAGAATCTCCTGGCGGTTAATGGCATAGGCAATCGCCTCGCGCACGCGGATATCATCGAAGGGTTTGCGCTTGAGGTTAAAGCCGAGATAAGTGTAAACGAAATCGAGATATTTATAGCGCTTGTAATTCGCTTTCAATAAGGGTTTGGTATCAAATAAACGCTGATATTGCACGGGGGTAAGGCCGACAGAATCCAGCCGGCCGGCCGAGAGCTCCAGAAACTGGGTGGCACGATCAGGGATGATACGGGTTAAACGCTCGCTAATCCACACAGGACCTGCAAAATAATGCGGATTGGCCTTCATAAGAATTGACTGTTGCGATTGCCAGTCAGCAAGTTGATAGGGGCCGATGGTGGCTTTGGGATGGCGGGAGAGCTCTGTTTTCATGATATCTACGCCCGAAAAAACATGTTCGGGCAGAATGGCCAGCGAGGACCACGACGCCAGAGCTGGGGAAAAGGGTTCGCGGTAGTGCACTGTAAACGTGAGCGGGTCGGGCGTTTCGAAGCCGGAGACCAGCGCATAATCGGCTTTATAGGCGCTCTGTGTGTGTTTGTCCTGAATCAGCCTGAGCGTAAATGCGCAGTCTGCCGATGTGAGCGGTTTGCCATCTGTCCATTTCAGGTTGGGGCGTAAATGAAAGCTGATGGTTTTATTGTCTCCGGAGATTTGCCACGATCTGGCTAACTGGCCGACCAGATTGAGGTTTTTATCGTATTTGAGCAGCGACAGATACAATTGACCGGCAATGGCATGACTGGATGCATCGCCGGCAATCATCGGAATCAGATTGGTGGCATCGCCGATGCTAGCATCGACCAGTCTGTCGCCACGAGCCGGAATATCTGCTACTGCCGGGCTGGCCGTGTTGGTTTGCGCCGAGCTCTGACCTGTATCGGAACAGCCCGCCAGCAGAGCTGGCAACAAGCAAGATAACAGCAGGCAGGCAGTGATACGTGTCTTCAGCTGGGTCGTTCCCTGGCGTATACCCATAATGTATCTCCGGCGCGAATCATGCGTTTCATCGATATTCTGTTGGCGCGGGCAATAGCTTTGGGGGTGGTGCCAAAGCGATGGGCGATACGCCATAACGAATCGCCGGAACGCACCCGGTAACGAATGCGCCGGTTGGTCGGGATGAGCGGATTGATGCTGGCGCTGGCCCTGCTCAGGTGATTGGCTGGCACTTTCAGTATTTGCCCGGTATGCAGATATTTCCCGATGCGTTTGTTCAGGTATTTCAATCTTGCGACACTGGTACGGTTCTTTCTGGCGATGCTCCACAGGCTGTCGCCTTTGCGTACGTGGATAGTGGCAAATTTAGGCCCGGCCAGAGCCAGCTTGGAGCGAATCGTGTTATAACGACTTTCGGGCACATGAATCGTAATCATCTGATGCAGGTACTGGGCCCTGTTCAGACATGGATTAAAGCGGAAAATATCGTTTTCAGGCATGCCGCTGATTTGCGCCAGCAGGTGAATATCGACCGGTGCATTCAGCGCCAGCGCGCGTGTTTTGAACGGCTCGGGGAAACTGAAACTATGATCATTCAGCAGCGCAATCAGGCCGATAATATTTTGAACATAGAGGTGGGTCGCAGAGGGGATCGGCATACGATCCAGACCATCGGCTTGTGTCCATGCATGCTTCTGCAAGCGTCGAGCCAGTGCGTTGGGACCGATATTGTAAGCAGCAATAGCCAGCGGCCAGCTGTTAAAGCGCTGATGTAGTTGTTGTAGGTAATTTACTGCACCCGATGTGGATTGAGCGATATCTCTTCGACCATTAATATGCCTGCCCGAGCGGATGCCCAGGCTGCGTGCGGTGGCCGGCATCAGCTGCCACAGGCCGACTGCGCCGGTATGGGACAGCGCATAAGGATTATAGGTGGATTCGACGACAGGAATGACCTGCAGGGATGCCGGCGCATGCATATTACCGAGCGTTTCCAGCAATCGGCTGCGTACAAAACGGGAACGTTGTTCAATCGTTTTCCAACTACGCCGATAATTGATTCGAGCCAGTCTTTTGGCGCTGTTGAGATCTTTTTCAGAAATGCCTTCAAGCAGGGGATCAATATTTGCCTCTGCTGGCAACTGTTGTGTGTGCCTTAGCTGCGGTTGCAATCCCTGTAATGCGGCGACTTCAAGGTCAACGGTGGTTTGAACCGGGTTGGAGACTGGCGCCAGTCTGGCATGTGTTGTGGTACTTTTGCCAGTCAGTTTATGCAGGGAGTGTAAGCTGTGTGCACAGCCGCTTAATGCCACGCATACGGCTGTGATTACCACAGAGTGGAAGCATTGCCTGTTACGCATGCATATTCTTAGAACAAATCATCTTAATCGGAGTCGTCATCATCGCCCTGACAGCCAGTACATCGCACAGTGACAGCATGGATGAGCTATTCTTCATTTTCTTTGGCATGCTTTTTAGTCTCAAATCCGAAACGGCGAATTGCTGTGGCGCGTCTGGCACCATCATATGTGACTTCCACGCCACGTTTAATCAGAGCGCCCGAATCTTCATCTTCATACTCTTCATAATAGGTGGCTCGATTCGGGTGAAGCACAGACTGTAGCGCAGGTGTACCCAATGTCTCTTCAATAGTGAACTGCGTATCACCTTCCTTGATGAGGTTGATCTTATTGCCGTCGAGTCGGTTTCCCTGATGGATGGGCTCATACAAACAGCCGCTCAGTATGAGTGCCAGCATGGCTGACAGAAAAATGCGAGGAATCATCAAGCTGTCTCCGCCGGACCACGATGGCCGTGTTCAAGTAGTGTAATATAATCGCCCAAGCCTTTCTCCAATGTCCATTCAGGCTGCCAGTTCAGTAACTCGCTACTCAGAGAAAGATCTGCCTCGGTATGATTTTGGTAGAATGTGAACGGATTGTCAAAATATTCTATGTTCACATCAATATCCAATTCCCTGGCCAGTATGGTTACAATATCATTGAACGAACGAGCCAGTCCGGAACCGACATTACATACGCCGGATCGTGGCGCTTCGAGCGCGGCCAGATTGGCGCCAATGACATCGCGAATGTAAACAAAATCACGCATCTGCTCGCCATACTTGAACAGCCTGGGTTGCTTGCCGGCTTTTATCTGTTCATAGAGTTGCAGCATCATGGATGCGGTTTTGTTGCCGCTCTTCTCATTCTTGTGCGTTTCACCCGGGCCATAGACATTGAAATAACGCAGCCCGATAATCGGGGCAGACTGTGATTCATAGTGTCGGGCGGCAATGCGATCCATAGCCAGTTTGGAGAAGCCGTAGATATTTTCCGGCTCTTCACCCGCGCCCACGCAGTTGGGGGCAGGGGAGTTGCCATAGGTTCCGGCAGATGATGCATAAATCATGCGCGTGCCTGAAATCTGGCAGGCGTCGAGCAGGTCCGAGAAGGCATTGGTGTTGACCTCTATCATCAGGCGCTGATCCATCACGGTGGTGTCGGTAATGGCGGCTTCATGATAAACGGCCGAGAAAGCGCCATCTGCGATTTCTTCCAGCAAGGCCGGGTCATCGCTGTCGGTTGCGCGCAGTTCGCAATCCACGTGAATCAGGTTACGCCAGTCGCCCGATGAGAAATCATCAACGACGAGCACATCTGTGCCGGGGCGTTTCCCCAGTGCTGCTGCAATATTGGAACCGATATATCCGGCACCGCCGGTAACCAGTATTTTCTCACTCATGTATCATCTTCCTTGTCTTGGTTAACATCAAACAAACAACGCGTTTGTATGGAGTTTTTTTCGCGCCATGCTAGTGTGTCATAGCACGGGGTAGAAAAGATCCATGCGCGTTAGGCCAAATCCATGCGCATTTGCAGTTCAGGACTCTGCACCTTTCCACTGCAATTGTAATGCAGCTAGAGCTCGCATCGTGGCTTCGTTGCAGATGTTGTAGCCGGCTTTGCTGTTGACGCTGCCTGTGATTTCGGATGCGTCCCTGTTGCGCAGATCGGTATCGCTTAATCCGGCCTCAGCCAGCAAACGCGCAATCCAACTGCCTAGTCCCTGCAATTGCGAAATTCGCACCATGCGAATCAGTTCATCGCAACGCTCATGTGATACCTGATTGCCGGTAGCCTCAGAGAGTGCTTGTGCGTCTTCATCCGCGAAGGATTCAACCGGTTTGCATAGCAGTTTGAAAATCACCCATTCACTTTCCGACAGGAAGTCGCGATCTTCATGCAGAGGGAATACTCCCGGCAATGCCTGTACTTTATTCATATTGATATCACCCGAAACCTGTTAATGCGTACGGCGCGGGATATTACGTGCCGTATGATTCTGTGCAAGTGCAACGACTGAAGCGAAAGGATACCTGTTTCGTTGGACTAACGGCATGAATATCGGCAGATTTACATGCATACCTGAACGGGAAAAGGAGATAGCTATGCGTTGGTCGGAAGCATCAGACAGCAGTAAATCGGCATTTCACCGGAAAAAAATCACTGTCGTGGGGGCGGGTCATGTGGGGGCAACCGCTGCATTTCTGGCCGCCCAGAAGGAGTTGGCTAATATCGTCATGATTGATGTGATGGACGGCGTGCCGCAGGGAAAAGCGCTGGATATGTTTGAATCTTCACCCATTCAGGGCTTTGATGCGCTGGTGCATGGTACACAGGATTATGCCGAGACAGCCGATTCCGATCTGGTGATTATCACTGCAGGGATTGCCCGCAAACCAGGCATGAGTCGCGATGATTTACTCAATATCAATGTAAAAATCGTTTCTGAGGTCACCCGGAGTATCGTCAAATATTCTCCGAACTGCATTATTCTGGTCGTGACCAATCCACTCGATGCCATGGTGTATACAGCCTTAAAAGTGTCCGGTTTTCCCAAACAACGGGTAATTGGCATGGCTGGCGTACTGGATTCGGCGCGTATGCGGGCATTTATTGCTCAGGAGTTGCAAGTGTCGATTGAAAATGTGGCGGCATGTGTACTCGGGGGTCATGGCGATACCATGGTGCCGGTGCCGCGTTATTCGACTGTGGCCGGTATTCCTATTACCGAACTGATGGGTGCAGAACGCGTGGCTTTAATTTGCGAACGTACGGCAAAGGGTGGTGCTGAAATCGTTGAATTACTGAAAACCGGCTCGGCTTTTTATGCGCCGGGTGCATCTGTGGTGCAAATGGCCGAAGCAATCATCAGGGATAAAAAACGCATTTTGCCCTGCGCTGCCTATTTGGAAGGGGAGTATGGTGTTGATGGCTATTATATGGGTGTACCGTGCAAGTTGGGCCGTGATGGCGTCGAAGCAATCATCGAAATGAATTTGAGCGATGGCGAAGCTGCCGCCTTACATCAGTCTATGCTGGCCGTGAAAGAACTGGTCAAAAAGGTGGATGCATTCGGTCACTTTTGATCTGTATCTTTTGGTTAGTATCTTTTCATTAGTATCGGAGCGGGGGAGTTTAAAAATGAATATTCATGAATATCAAGCCAAGGCTGTCATGGCATCATTTGGAGTGCCGGTTCCTCAAGGGCATATGGCATTGTCGGTTGCCGAGGCGGTGGCTGCTGCCGAATCGCTGGGCGGTACCGTTTGGGTAGTGAAAGCCCAGATTCACGCAGGTGGACGCGGTAAAGCCGGCGGGGTTCGTTTATGCCGTTCGCTGGATGATGTGCAAGTGGCTGCCACTGATTTGCTGGGCTCGGTTCTGGTCACCAAACAGACAGGCGAGGCAGGTAAACGCGTCAATCGATTGTACGTGGAACAGGGTCTCAACATCGAAAGCGAATTTTACCTGAGTTTGCTGGTGGATCGGGAGCAGGAATGTATCTCCTTTGTGGTCAGTCCGTCCGGCGGTATGGATATTGAGGGGGTCGCAGCCGATACGCCCGAACAGATTATAACCATGCCGATTGCAGGCGATGCAGTCAGCCCGCAAGAGAGCGCTGATATGGCACGTTTCCTCGGTTTATCGGATGCGCATCAGTCGGATTTTTATGCGCTGGTCGGCAATCTATTTACCATGTTCACAGAAAAAGACGGCGCTTTGCTGGAATTAAACCCCCTGATTCTGACAGAGGAAGGGCAACTGGTGGCGCTGGATGCCAAATTTGTGGTGGATGATAACGCTATCTATCGCCAGCCGGATATTGCGGCACTACGCGATCTGGATGAAGAAGAACCGCGTGAAATCGAAGCCTCGGAATTTGGTCTGAACTATATTGCGCTGGATGGCAATATCGGCTGCATGGTCAATGGCGCGGGGCTGGCCATGGCTACGATGGATATTATTCAGCTCAAGGGCGACAAACCTGCCAACTTTCTCGATGTCGGCGGCGGCGTCACGGTTGAAGCGGTGACGGAAGCATTTCACCTGCTGTTTGCGAATAAACATGTTAAAGCGGTGCTGGTGAATATTTTCGGCGGCATTGTGCGTTGCGATATCATTGCCAACGGCCTGCTCGAAGCCATTAAAACCAACCCCATGCGCGTACCGGTGGTGATGCGTCTGGTTGGTACCAATGAAAAAGAGGGAAGAGCAATTATCAAGGATGCCGG
>CAJXNE010000025.1 GCA_913056285.1 uncultured Zetaproteobacteria bacterium
AGATGGCAGTCAGCAGGTCGGATGTGGAGTTTTTCACGCCCACGCCGATAACGATTTTATTATTCTCCCTGAGTTTGGACACCAGTGGCGAGAAATCGGAGTCGCCAGAAATGATGACGAAGGTGTCGACATGCGCCTTGGTGTAACAGAGGTCGAGCGCATCAACGACCATGCGGATATCGGCAGAATTTTTGCCGCTTTGTCGTACATGCGGAATCTCGATGAGTTCGAAAGCCGCCTCGTGCATCGGTGCTTTGAAATCCTTGTATCGGGCCCAGTCGCAATAGGCTTTGCGCACCACGATGTTGCCTTTGAGCAGTAGTCGCTCCAGCACCTTTTCAATATCGAAGGCGGCATATTTGGCATCGCGCACGCCCAGCGCCACATTTTCAAAATCGCAAAACAGCGCCATGCTGCGCGTCGCATTCTGGTTGTTGCTCATTGCATTCCCCTTTGCGGCAGCACAAAGCTGGCGCTAATCGCCAGATGATATATCAGGAGAGACGATTGCGGAAACCTTCGAAAGAGCACTCTCGAAAGAATAGTGGCGGATGAGTCAAACCCTCGCGCATCATTCATCAGGCTTGTGCTTTGCTCATAACTGGCCAGGGAACTCCGGGGACACGTTGTAATTGCATAATATCCAGGCCAGATATGGCACTAACATATTGCCTGACACCCTCACACTTTTCATATACATTTAACAATCATGAAGCATCAAACACAGCAGCAGGATATCAGGTCGCAATACGCTGTCTCAGGGTATATCGACATGCTTATCTCGAATTCAGCGCACCTGATCGGAAGATCGGCCCTGCTTGAAAAGGCGTGTCAGTATGCCTGGCATGCACAAGATGTTGATAGTGACATGCCGGGCAGTCTCGATGTCGCCCTGTTGCTTAGCCGGTTAAGTGCTGATGAGATGACAATCCTTGTATGCTTTCTCAGTGACAGTCGGCTGCGCTCAAATGAATTTCACAAGGTCATTGAAGATGAGTTTTCCGACGAAGTGCTGCACATGGTGCTGAGTCTGGAAAAACTGCATGCGTTAAAAGCAGGCCCATGCGGTGGCCATGAACAGTCTGAGCGCTTAAGAAGAATGCTGTTGGCCATGGTGCATGATGTGCGCGTGGTGCTGATTAAGCTTGCATACAGGGTGCAGCGACTCAGAGAGTTATCTGCTGCTGATGATGAGACACGAAAAGCCATTGCATCCGAATCACTTGAAATCTTTTCACCCATTGCCAACCGCCTGGGTATGAGTCAATTAAAATGGGAACTCGAAGATTTATCCTTTCGCTATCTGCAGCCTGAAGCCTATAGGCGTATTGCCAACATGTTGGAGGAAAAGAGAGGCGCGCGTGAAGCTTATATTCATCAGGTGGTGACAGAAATAAACAGCTTGCTCAAAGATAGTGAGATCGATGCCAACGTGTATGGCAGGCCAAAGCATATCTATAGTATCTGGTCAAAGATGACGCATAAAGACAAACAGTTTTCAGAGTTGTTTGATGTGTTAGCCATCAGGGTCATGGTCGGCAGTATCGCAGCGTGTTATGCCGCACTGGGCCTCATTCATGGGCGATGGCATCATATTCCCAAAGAGTTTGATGATTATATTGCCAACACCAAGGCGAATGGCTATCAAAGCCTGCATACGGCTGTTTATGGACCAGAGGGAAAACCGGTCGAAATTCAGATTAGAACCAGGGCCATGCACGAGTTTGCAGAGTTTGGTGTGGCAGCGCACTGGCGTTATAAAGAGCGCACCAAACAGGATGATGTGCTGGAAAAAACGATCCATTCCATCCGCAAATTATTGGATACAACCGATAGTGATGATGAAGAGTTGATAGAGAGCTTTAAAACAGAGCTGTTTTCTGACCGCGTATTTGTTTTAAGTCCTGAAGGCAAAATCATCGATTTGCCGCAAGGTGCAACCCCGCTTGATTTTGCCTACGCCATTCACACCGAAGTGGGCCACAGGTGTAGAGGCGCAAAAGTGAATGGTCAGATTTCGCCGTTAAATACACAGCTGAAAAATGCTGTACAAGTTGAGATTTTAACGACGAATCAAGCCGCGCCAAGCCGGGACTGGCTTAATCCGAATCTGGGATATATCACCAGCAACAGAGCGCGCGCAAAAATCAAGGCATGGTTTCGACAGCAGGATTTTGAGCAACATGTGATGGATGGTAAAACCGCTATCGATCGCGAGTTCAAACGCATGCACATTGTAAATCCTGATATGCAGAAAGCCCTCTCGCATTTTAAAGTGCGTAGTGAAAAGGAGTGGCAAGCCAGGGTCGGGCGTGGCGAGATCACATCAGCGCACTTAATGCAGGGTTTAAATCAGATTTATGCCAATGCGTCATTAAAAGCGCTTCCCTTCCAACCAAAGCCGAAAAAGAAAGACAGCTCAGATCCATCCATTCATGTTCGTGGCGTAGGGAATCTGTTGTCCTACATCGCCAACTGCTGTAATCCCGTTCCCGGTGATGACATTATTGGTTTTATCACCCTGGGTCATGGGGTTGCGGTGCATCGTCCGGATTGCGCAAATATCCTCAAGCTTGAGCATGATAAACAAAAACGACTCATTGCTGTTGAATGGGCAGATCAGGATTATCAAACAGTTGAAATCAATCTGGCTATTCAGGCCATTGATCGAACTGGTCTGTTAAAAGACATGGCAAGCATACTATCCGAGCTGAAAGTCAACGTGCTCGGTGTTCAGTCGGTGTCGAATAAAGAGACGCAAATCGCAGATATAAAAATCATGATGGAAATAAAGGACCTTGAGCAGCTGCAAAAAGTCACTGACAAAATAATGCAGTTACCCAATGTACTCAAGGTTTATCGCCAGAACACAACAGATCCAGCACTTTTATAAATAATCTCATATCTCCTGTCTATCCTGTTGTGAGCACCCCGCATCCACCCATGCTCATGTATCGAGTTGCCGCCTGATGACCTGGCTCAGTGAAGATATCTTGAAAGGTTTGGTGATCACTGTTTCATTCACCAGATTGGATTGCGTATCTTTATCATAACCCGTGGAAAAGATAATTTTCACCTGCGGATTGATCTGGCGGATTTGTCGGGCTGCCTGACTGCCACTCATCACCGGCATGACAACATCCATCATGATCAGCTTAATTTCATCAGCGTGAGCTTTATACATATCAATAGCCTGCTGCCCATTTCTAGCGGTCAGCACTTTATAGCCAAGGGAAGCCAATACTTCCTTCCCCATATCGAGAATGGCCTGTTGATCTTCAACAATAAGAATACATTCTCCATGGCCTTTGACAACGTCCTGCGATGTTACAGCAGACTCAATCTCCGCCGTGCTCAGCAATGGAAGGTAGATATGGAAGCTTGTGCCCTGACCCATGTTGCTCTCCACATCAATCGCACCCTGATGTGTTTTCACCGCACCAAATACCATTGCCAGTCCCAGTCCAGTGCCTTTTCCCTGTTCCTTGGTGGTAAAGAAGGGTTCAAACAAGTGATGAATAACGTGCTCAGGAATCCCGCTACCGTTATCTACCACACTCAAATGGGCGTATTCCCCTGCGCGAAGATCCGGGTAACGTTCAATGAACTTTTCATCGCAGTGAAACCTATCAAGCTTGACAGTAATAGATGGCGCGTCGGCATCAGCCAGCGCATCACGGGCATTGTTAATGAGGTTCATTAGCATCTGATGCAGTTGGGTGCGATCACCACTGATCTGCAACGGATCAGCACAAACGTTCAGATGGAAGGCGATATTCTCAGGCAGGGAACTACGAAAAAAATCTTTTGTATCGTTCATGAACGATGTCAAAACAAGCGGTTTGAGCACCACTTGATCTTTGCGCGCAAAAGCCAGCAATTGCTGAATCATGGCAGCGGCGCGGAAGGATATTTTGTCTATAACATCTAATCGGGTAAGCAGATCAGGCTCAGCAAAAGCGTATTTTTTAGCCAGATACAGATTACCGGTGATGCCCGCCAACATATTGTTGAAATCATGAGCAATTCCACCAACAAGCGTGCCGACTGCTTCCATCTTCTGGGCTTGCAGAAACTGATCTTCAAGCTTCTGGTATTCACTCAAATCCTGTTGAATACCAACATAGTTTATAATTTCATCCAACTCGTTTTTGATGGGTGAAACAGTCAACAGAATGGAATAAGAACTGCCATCCTTTTTTCTATCGAGCGTCTTGCCCTGAAAGATATTTCCGCCTGATAGCGTCTCAACCATATCATCACGAAAGTGCTCATCCTGCAACTTACTGGTGAGTATTCTCGCTGTTTTCCCCTTGGCATCATCAAGTGTGTAACCCGTAATTTTAGTGAAGGTCGGATTCACATATTTTATGATGCCTTCCCTGTCTGTAATAATAATGGACTCTCCAGCTTGTTCAACAGCTTGCGAGAGCGTTCTCAATTGATTTTGAACAACACGAAGTTTGCTGATTTCCTGTTTCAATAATTGTTCGTTGTGCTTTAATGCAATGGTTTTTCTTTTGACCTGAAAGCGTGAAATCACGATCACAATGCCAAAAAGCAACAGCACCGCCAGCAGTGTTTGCAGGGAAAGCTTAATCCATTCCGGGATTTCCTTAACTTTCCTTACAGCTATTTCGGCTTCAAAATATTTTTTCAGCAGCTGGTAATAAAACGAATCGCTATCATTCTGCAACTTTTCAATTTCAGCATTGATTCGTTTAACCAGATACGGTGTGAGTGGCGATTTTGGCGAGAATGCAAAGCGCATCCCGATCGGCTGAAAAATGATCGGTGTTTTCTTCACTGCGTAAGCATGCGCATTATGGTTGCCATAGTCTCGATTGGTGATCCCGGCATCAACCGTTTGCTCATCAATCGCCCGGAATACATGCTGGTAATCATCCATTTCAACAAATTCCACATGTAAATTGAATTGCCTGACAATATCCCTTAATCCGTTTTCTCCATCTACATTGACGCTGTTCCTCAGCACAGCAATTTTCTTGCCTTGCAGATCCGTAATCGACTTGATGGTGCTGTTATTCTTGTGAACGTAAACACGCGTCCAGCTCAATATCTCAGGCGTATCTGAAAAGATATACCGTTTATTCCGCTCCTCTGTAAACGCCACATCCGGCATAATGTCGATGTCGCCGTCACGCAGACGCTCAAGTCCCTCGCTCCAGGTGCCTTTTCTGTATTCGATCACCCAATGTTCTTTTCCAGCAATATACTCAATGAGGTCAGGCCAGAAACCTGAAACCTTTCCATGTTCATCGACATAAATTTTGGGGCTGTTTTGGTAAACGCCGACCTTGATGGTATGAAGATTGTTTTCAGGTATCCCTGCATTGGCGATGCCTGAGCAAGCAGCCAGCATAGCGATAAGAGAAATAACAAACCTGTTACCCACGATGAGAAAATACCTCTGTCTGATGGGGGGGCCTCATACGTTCCCGGATCACATTCATGATGGAATCAATATTTCCGATACCCACATCCATAGACAAGATAGGCACACATTCAATTATTGTAAAGTCGGCATGCAGATTGATTTTTTTTATGGCACAACTATCGGCAGGGATCGATATTGGTTTTTTTCGATTGGCGGTTGGTATGCCGGATGGAACGTTCTGTGAAGTCACATGTCGGTTAGGTGATATTGCTCACTGTCTGATGTTCTAACTGCGGCTGGAATGGCCCTCTCAACGAAACGGAGGTTGACTTGCTATGAAAAAAGTACTGATTACCATATTTGCGCTCTTTGCACTGATGAGTGCATCATCTTATGCGATGGCCGAAGAAGGCGGTATCTGGGAACAGACAAAAACTGGCGCTAACAAAGCAATCGAGTGGACTGTACAAAAATCCCGGCAGGGGTGGCAGGCCACTAAAGAAGGCGCAGCCGATTTGGCCGCGTGGACTGGCAACAAAGCCAGCAGCGCATGGGATTCACTGCAAAAAGTGCACGCATGGACTGCAAAAAAATCGAAGCAAGGTTGGGAAGCGACGAAGCAAATCGCTTTGGATGCCGGAAAACGACTTAGCCGCAAAATCGCGAAAGTTCGGGAATCTGGCCATCTTCATTCAAAAGGAATGACGGTATAAGACCTGGCGCGGAATCAGCTTGTGAAGCCGGGACTTCACCTGCCTGAACCTGTATCGTAAAACAGGAAAACAACATAACAGTAGCAATTAACCCGGACTATTCATGAATCGCCGTGATGATGACGCCGGACATTTGTTCATAACAGATTCTGAGGAAGAAGTCCGTAGCAGTGCATACGAACGACTGACGAAAGATTCGTTGCGGGCAAATAAATAAGTCAGGGCGCGGCAGTATTGATGAATAGCGACTCAAGTCGCGTTGCAACTCCCAAACGATTGAGTAACAAAATGATAGAATCCGTCATTTTGTTACTCAAGATTCCGGGTTAAAACACGGTGCATTCGATATGCAATGAATCCAGACATAGTATTCCCCGGCACAGTATTGGTGGTGTTCAGAAATTAACTGATAAGTGAGACAATCTCACCATTCTTTGGATGAATGCAGCCGATTTTATATACTGTTTCACCGGCATCAGTCAGCACCGCTTCTGCTTTGGCCGCTTCGGGCTCGGACAGAATCGCTACGAAACCGATACCCATATTGAATGTGCGATAGCTTTCGTCACGGGCCACATCGGCAAAGTTCAGCAGATACTCGAATACCGGCGGCACCGGCCATGCCGAAATATCGACAGTCGCAGCCAATCCCTCGGGCAGAATACGCTCGATATTATCAAACATACCACCGCCGGTGATATGTGAATAACCGTGTACCTCAACACCAGCTTTGAGCATAGCTTTGACTGCCGGCACATATAAACGGGTAGGAGCTAGCACAGCATCGACTGCTTTGGAACCATCGTTCAATATATCGCTTTCAATATCGGCAGCACCGACTTCGATAAGTTTTCGAATCAGGGAGAAACCATTGGAGTGAGGGCCGTTGGAAGCGATGCCCAGCATCACATCACCATCGGCAATGGTGGAACCATCAATCACTCTGGGACGATCCACCACGCCGACCGAGAATCCGCCGATATCATAATGGCCGGGTGCATACATACCCGGCATTTCTGCCGTTTCACCGCCGATCAGCGAGCATTCGCAAATACGACAAGCTTCAGCAATACCTTCAACCACGCCGGCCAGCGTGGCTTCGTCCAGTTTCCCAGTGGCCAGATAATCGAGAAAAAACAATGGCTCTGCCGCCTGTGCTGCCATATCGTTCACGCACATAGCCACCGCATCAATGCCAGCGACATGCGGACGGTCATGTTGTTGCAATAACAACAATTTGGTGCCGACGCCATCAGTGGAAGAAACCAGTACCGGCTCTTCCATCGCCGAAAAATCCGCCTTGAACAATGCACCAAAACCACCCAGTCCACCCATGACTTCAGGACGGGTCGTTGAGGCCACCGCATTCTTGATGCGACCGATAAAGGCATTACCGGCATCAATATTCACGCCGGCATCGGCATAGGTCAGTGTTGTTTTGTTGTTCACAAGTTTTTCCTTATACGTCGAGATTACGTACTTTCAGGGCATTGTCCTGAATAAAGTTACGGCGCGGCTCAACGGCATCGCCCATCAGGGTAGAGAACGTTTCATCGGCATTGACCACATCCTCCAGTGTAACCCGCAGGAAAGTTCGGGCTTTGGGATCCATCGTCGTCTCCCACAGCTGTTCAGGATCCATTTCGCCTAACCCTTTATAACGTTGAATATTTAAACCCTTACGTCCGGATGATTCAATCTGGCTGGCCAATTGATCAAAATGTGCGATCGGAAAAACATGATCACCGTGCGTCAGATTGGCGCCATCATCCACCAGGTTCTGCATGGAGGCGCATAGTTTCTGTGCCTCGGCGAATTCGGCTGTGCCGACCAGATCTTTGTCGAGCCGTGAAATCATGATGCGACCATGATCGCGGCGTTGAAATTGTACCCAGAAGCTGCCGTCTTCTTCATCTTCCAGAATTTTCCAACCCAGCGTTTCATCCTCGCGCGTGGCCTGTTTAAAAGCCCAATCCAGCGCATCCATGCGCTCTTCAAGCAGTTCACGGTGACGCATCATCTTGATAGTCGTCTTGCCGGACTCAATCAGAAATTTTAATACTGTGGCATCAATGCGTTGCGATAACCGCGCCTGTAATCGTTGCAGACGATGAATGGTACGAATTGAATTCAGCAAACGCTCACCGCTTATCGGTTTTGCAGTCTTGCTGCTAAAGAATTCTTTACCCTCGCCGCCATGCTCCAGCAGAAATTCGAACAACTCATCATCGTTGGCGATATAACGTGATTTTTTACCACGCGCCACGCGGTATAGTGGCGGCTGGGCAATATATAAATGACCACGTTCAATCACTTCCGGCATCTGGCGATAAAAGAAGGTGAGCAACAAGGTGAGGATATGCGAACCATCCACATCGGCATCAGTCATAATCACGATTTTATGGTATCGCAACTTGGAAATATCGAAATCTTCCTTGCCAATTCCGGTGCCGAGTGCGGTAATCATGGTGCCGATTTCCTGACTCGATAACATTTTATCAAAGCGGGCTTTTTCGACATTCAGGATTTTACCCTTGAGCGGTAAAATAGCCTGCGCCTTGCGATCACGCCCTTGTTTGGCAGAACCACCGGCGGAATCTCCCTCCACCAGATAGATTTCGGACAAAGCCGGATCTTTTTCCTGACAATCGGCTAGCTTGCCGGGCAACGATGAAATATCGAGCGCCCCTTTGCGGCGCGTCAGATCACGCGCTTTGCGTGCTGCTTCACGTGCCATCGATGCTTCGGCCACCTTGCCGACAATACGTTTGGCTTCTTTCGGATTCTCTTCAAACCATTCGGCCAGTTTCTCGTTCACAATGCTCTCCACAATCGGACGCACTTCGGAAGACACCAGTTTCTCCTTGGTCTGGGATGAGAATTTCGGATCGGGTACTTTCACCGATAACACTGCCGTTAAACCTTCGCGGCAATCTTCACCGGTCAGGCTGGCTTTCAACTTCTTGGTCAGGCCGTTGGCATTGGCGTAGTTGTTAATGGTGCGTGTTAACGCTCCACGCAGGCCGGCCAGATGCGCGCCGCCATCCTTTTGCGGGATATTATTGGTGAAGCAAAAAATATTTTCCTGATATGAATCGGTCCACTGCATCGATACATCAACTACCACATCATCTTTTTCAGAGGTCATGCCGACACACTGGGCATGCAGCGGCGTACGGGTTCGATTGAGATGTGTTACAAACGCTGAAATTCCGCCTTCGTATTCAAATACAGCTTTATTATCACCGCGTTCATCAGTGATTTCGATATGAACCCCGGAGTTGAGAAACGATAGTTCCCGCAGACGTGATGCTAGGATATCGAACGACATATTACGATGCGAAAAAATATCCAGACTGGGCAGAAAGCGTACTTCCGTGCCTGTGCCCTTGGCTTCACCAATCACTTTCAACGGTTCAACCGGCTCACCCATCTGATACTTCTGATAATGCACCTTGCCTTCACGGCGAATCACCAGTTCCAGTGATTCAGACAAGGCATTGACTACCGACACGCCCACGCCATGCAAACCACCAGACACTTTATACGAATTATCATCGAATTTACCACCGGCATGCAGTACTGTCATAATCACTTCTGCAGCTGAACGGTTTTCCTCGGAATGCATGCCAACCGGAATACCACGTCCATTGTCGCGTACGGTGACCGAGTCATCGGAATGAACGATGACTTCAATCTTGTCACAATAATTCGCCAGAGCTTCATCAATGGCGTTATCCACCACTTCAAAGACCATATGATGCAAACCAGTGCCGTCGTCAGTATCGCCGATATACATACCCGGTCGCTTGCGCACGGCATCGAGCCCACGCAGCACCTTGATGCTGTCGGCGGTATATTTCTGTGCTTGCTGAGAAGCGCTCATGCTGCTTCCTCCATCGTCGTTTCGTTGTCTGATGAACCGTCAATGGCCATCAACTTTCGGCCTGCAATAGCATCGCATAAGCCTTGCTTCGTTAATATCTGAATATGAATATCCGTTTCAGCAGAAATCTCCACGCCATCAGGCGCGGTCATCAAAATCTGGGCCGGACTACGTTCCAATCGTTCAAACAATCGCTGTTGGCGCTGCCTGTCCAACGCTTCCAGACAATCATCCAGCAACAAAACAGGAATCAGGCGCCGATATCTGCTCCACAGTGCGCATTCTGCCATCTTCAAGGCTATCGCAGCCAGCTTTTGCTGTCCACGCGAACCTGCGCTGCGAATTTCCCGACCTTGAAAACTGATTTGAATGGCGTCGACATGCGGCCCAAACCTGAGACTACCGACCCTGGCATCATCGCTGCGTTTGCTCTTTAGACGCTCCAGCCATGCGGTTTCCGAATAGTCCGGCATACTCACTGACAACGATACTGCATCTTCTGTCAAAGCTTGTTCATCCTGCAATAGATCATTGATTTCCACTATGAGCTGCCGACGCGTACTGATAATTTTCAGTCCATGTTGTATAATCTGATTTTCCCAGACATCCAGTTCCTGCGAAAACACCTGACGCCTGAGTAAGCGACTGCGCTGCATCACTGCGCGCAAATATCGATCATAATGTATATGTGAAGGGGGGAAACAGATCATCATCAAGGCATCGAGCCAGCGTCTGCGCTCTCCCGGCGCACCATCAACTATCTTGCGACCCTGTGGTGCTTCCACCAGCACCGGAAAACTTTCACTGACATCCTTGCGCCGCTGAATATCCCGACCCTGTAAGCGGACAGATGTTTTACCTTTTCTGCCGGCTACCGTCAGATGCATCGGGCCAAAACGTTTCCACTGCCCCTGAATCATAAAACTACGCTGTTCATGCTGCACCAGGAACGGACTGCGTGATTGTCGGAAAGAGCGCCCATGCGCCATCAGATAGACGGATTCCAACAGACTGGTCTTACCGCTGCCATTGGCACCGATCACCAAATTCAGGCCGGGTGATATATGCCATGCCAGTGCTTCATGGCAACGCAGGTGACTGACTTTGACCTGATTAATGATCAGCGGCGTCGCCAGTTGAAAATCAGCACCAGAAGCGCTCACCTGAGCATTGAATTCATCAACCCGCATTATTCATGAATCGCCGTGATGATTGCGCAGAACCTTTGTTTGCAACGGCTTCCGAGGAAGGAGTGCGTAGCCATGCATACGGACGACGGACAAGGTGAATGCGCTTGCGCAGAGAAAGTGCCCTGAGGTATGAGGGATTCGTTGCGGAAAAAGGGACAAACAAGGGCATGGCAGCATTCATGAATAATGCGGGTTAAATGCGCATCGGCATAATGACATGCCTGGACTGCACATCATCTTCACCGCTGATCAATACCGGAGACAATTCATCTTTCAATTCAATTCGCACAGCAGCCGAACGAATTGCGCCCAGTGTATCTCTCAAATAACGGCCATTAAAACCGATAGCTGTCTCCTGACCATCATAATCTGCGTCAATATGCTCTTCTGCCTCTTCCTGTTCAGTATTATGGGCGGATATATCCAGACCTTTCTCCGAAAATACCAGTCGGATATCATGGGTAAACTCATTGGCGACAATCATCGAACGGCGTAATACCTGATCGAATTGAGTACGCTCTACAATCACACGGGCCGAATGATTAACCGGAACCACATCCTGATAAACAGGAAACCGGGCATCAATTAATTTGGAGGTCAGAACGTTTGAACCGGAAACAATACGTATCTGGCGTTCTCCCAGAAACAACTCGATCTGCTCCTGAGATTCTTCGCTGAGTTTGCGAATTTCCATGACCGCTTTTCTGGGAACAATGCATTTTCTGGCCGGCGTGGTTTGTTGTAAACGTACTTCCGACAAAGCCAGTCTGTGACCATCGGTCGTAACCAGCCGCAACATTTGTTCTTCATCGACTTCAAACAAAGTACCGGTCAAATATTTGCGTGTTTCATCCGTGGACATAGCAAAACTGGTTGCCGCCACCATATCAGCCAGCGTCGCACCGGATACGGAAATGGATGTTTCACTTACTTCTTCGGTTAAGCTCGGATATTCATCGGCAGACAAGGATGCAACCCGAAAACGGGAACGACCACTGCGAATCGACACAAAACCATCGCCTGTTTCCATATTGACATCCTGATCGGCATCCAGTTCTTTGATAATACTAAACAGTTTGGCTGCAGAAACAGTCACGGAACCGGATTGCTCCACCAGTGCTTCGGCGCGACTGCGTAAACCTACTTCCAGATCTGTGGCCGTGATTAACAGCATATTATTTTCGGCTTCTAGCAATACATTAGCAAGAATGGGGATGGTATGACGTTTCTCAACAATGCTCTGGCAACGTTGAATGGCCTGTAACAAGGACACTCTGGACAATGTTATGTTCATACTTACTTCCTCTTTTCTCTTTAATTAAAAAATATAGTCATCATCATAGGGGCAGTGGATAGTGTTAGTAAGCATATATTCCCCTTTTCTTCTAACATGTTAGGTACTATCAATGGTGTGAAAAATGACAATAACTCCCTGTTTATAATATGTGGATAACTGAACATTACGGCAGCCTGATGGTTGTTCAATCACTTTATACGCAAACTATCCACAGGTCTTCAGGCTAATTATACACATGATATCATTGTTTCAACAAGGCAATAATTCTGCCCATTTCTTCATCAAAATCATCCGATTCTTCGCGCATTTTTTTAATCTTTCGCACCGCATGCAGTACCGTCGTGTGATCACGACCGCCAAATTGACTACCGATTTCAGGCAAGGACTGAGTGGTGAGTTCCTTGCTGGCATACATGGCAACCTGGCGCGGATATGCGACATTTTTACTCCGTTTGCTGGACGTCATTTCCCGAATATTGATATTGAAATAGGAAGCGACCTTCTTTTTGATATCGTCAATTGAAATAGCGCGCACATCTTCGTGCAGTAAGTCGCGCAATACGTGACGAGCAAAATCGATATCAATGGTACGACCGGTTAAGGTGGCGTGGGCGGTTAAGCGGGTCAGGGCACCTTCGAGTTCACGTACATTATTGGTAATCCGGTAAGCAAGCAGATGGGCAACATTTTCATCGAGCGTAATACCGGCCAGTTCCGCTTTACTGGAAAGAATCGCTAATCTTGTTTCCAGGTCCGGCGCCTGAATATCGGCAACCAGCCCCCAGTTAAAGCGCGAACGCAGACGTTCCATTAAATTGGTAAGTTCACGCGGGCTTCTGTCCGAGGTCAGAATAATTTGTTTCTTTACTTCATGCAGGGCATTAAAGGTATGAAAAAACTCTTCCTGAGTACGATCCTTGCCTGCAATAAACTGGATATCATCAATAATCAACACATCAACCTGACGATACTGGTTCCTGAATTGATCAGTCGAACCATTGCGAATGGCCTGAATCAGTTCATTGGTAAAACGTTCGCCGGTGCGATAGGCAATACGGTAATGATTGCGGCTCATCAGCGCATTGGCAACAGCATTGATAAGATGTGTTTTACCAAGGCCGACGCCGCCGTATAAATACAGAGGATTATAAATTTCACCCGGTTTATCAGCTACAGCTCGGCTGGCAGCATGACAGAATTCATTTCCGGATCCGACGACGAAGTTATCAAAGGTAAAGCGGGGATCGATATAGCCATCTACCAGCAGTGAAGGTGGTGCGACTGAATTTGTGGTTTGAACGGTATGATTTGCTACTTCAGCGAGTGATGCATCAACCCTGTAGGATACCTGTATATCGGTGCCGGAAACCTGGCGGGATAAACGAGAAATATGTGCGCCATAAGCGGATTTTAATCCGTCGAGAAAAAACCTGCTGGGAACGTTGATGATCAGTTCCTGTCCATCACATTGTACGGATAACGAACGGATCCAGGCATCAAAGCGGGATGCCGGAATTTCCATTTGCAGTAAGTCTGAAACTTGTTGCCAGATTGATTCGTTCGAGGTGTTTGCCATTGCCTGAATAGTACATGCATCATACTGATCATCCAGTGCGGTTACGGATTAAGATGTGTTCTTGACACTACAACCATCATATTTATCATGCGCGACCCTTTTTTAGTAACCTTGGGAACAGGAGAAAAACCATGAGCTTTACCTATAAGCCAAGTCGAATCCGTCTCGCACGCCGTCATGGTTTCCGCGCTCGTATGGCCACCCGTTCTGGCCGCGCATTAATTAATCGTCGCCGCGCCAAGGGTCGTAGACGTCTGTCCACCTGATCACCTGGTTTGCGCTTTCCTAAATCGTATCGATTGCGGTCAAAAGCCGATTTTGCTTCGATACGAAAGGGTAAGAGAATCAGAATGGGTCATCTCCGCATTGTTTACCAAGCCAATCAACTGGGCTATAGCCGTTTGGGTTTGGCTATTTCCAGAAAGTATGGTAATGCAGTGCAAAGAAACAGGTTAAAACGTCAATTGCGAGATAATTTTCGGACTTGTGATTGTCATTCCATTGGCATTGACATGCTGATTGTTCCGGCGACAAACGCTTCTTATATGAAAAATGTAAGCAGTGATTTGTTGCGGGCGATTACAATAATGCAACGACAACTGAGTTCTGAACTTTAATATGATGAAAATGCTGGTTACGTCGCTGGTTCGATTCTATCAAATTTTTTTTTCACCGATTATTCCGAACCATTGCGCACACATACCAAGCTGCTCGCACTATATGATTGAGGCTATTGAGCGTCATGGTGTTTTACGTGGTATTTGGCTTGGTGGTAAACGTCTGTTACGTTGCCATCCGTTTTCAAAGGGCGGCTATGATCCGGTTCCATAATATTATTATGTGTATAAGTATTATAAATCAATAACTTAGCTTATCTATTTCAGGGAGATAAATATGGATCAACGCAATTTGCTACTGGCTTTTGCATTGTCGATGGTGGTGTTACTGGGTTGGCAGCAGTTGTTTCCACAACAGGAACCGGCGCAAAACCAGGCACAGACTGAATCCGCAGCTCCGCTGGAGCAAAAAACTGCAACTCAAACTGCAGGTGATACCTACGCGCAACCGCCAACGATGCCAGACGCAGAAGCGCTTTCTACAACACAGTCAAACCCATCGGCTGTTCCTGTCGCCTCGGAACATGTTGAAAGCGGTCAGGTTTTTACTTTGGGAAATGATTTAATCAACTTAAAAGTCAATG
This sequence comes from uncultured Zetaproteobacteria bacterium, assembly GCA_913056285.1. GTDB lineage: Bacteria > Pseudomonadota > Zetaproteobacteria > Mariprofundales > Mariprofundaceae > Mariprofundus. Next base: position 15,262 of record CAJXNE010000025.1, read on the forward strand.
ACAAGGGCTGGATTATTAAAGGCACGCTGGTGAAATATGTTGAGTCTATTGAGCCAGGTTCTGCCAATATTGATGTCTTGTTTATGAATGATAAAGGGCATTCGGTGTATGCCAATTCAGGCGTCATAGGTAGCAAAAAACCCTCTACTTTCACGCTCGTCAAGCAGGATGCAGCATCGCTTACTATTCAAGCTCGGCTTGATCAAGATAAAATATGGAAACGCACATTTAGTTTGAAAGCCGGTAGCTATAAAATTGAAATTCTGGATGAAATCAGCAATGGCCAGGGTCTGAAGATGTATCGTCAGGTGGTGGAACGTAATCCGAATAAAAAACTGAATACCTTTTATGAACATATGGGGCCGACTGCGTTGCTTAACGAAAAACTGGTCGAGCCGGATTATGATGATCTAGCTAAAGAGGGTGCAGAACGGGTGTCTTCGATGGGCGGCTGGACGGCGATCATGAATCGTTATTTTATTGCCGCACTGGTATCTAATCCGGATCAGAGTTATCCGTATTATTTTAAAAGTGATGGCAGTTCTTACCAGGCGGGCTTGATTGACGACGGCAAGATGGAAGGCAATCAAGCGGTATTTCATACACAGTTGTTTATTGGTCCTAAATCACTGCCTGTGCTGGAGGCAACCGGTTCAGAGTTGGATCGGTCCGTTGATTTCGGTTGGCTTACCCCTATTTCCAAGCCTATGCACACCTTTCTGGGTTGGATGTATAAATATTTGGGCAATTATGGGTTTTGTATTATTATTTTGGTGTTGTGCATTAAACTGCTCTTTTTCTATCCAACCCAAAAGTCGTATGAATCCATGGCAGGCATGCGCAAGTTGCAACCGGAAATGGCCAGAATCAAAGATTTATATGGTGATGATCGCCAACGTATGAGTCAGGAAATGATGGGCTTATATAAGAAACATAAGGTCAATCCGATGGGCGGTTGTTTACCAATCATTATTCAGATTCCTGTATTCTTTGCCTTATATAAAGTATTGCTGATGTCGATTGAAATGCGACAGGCGCCGTTTATTGGCTGGATTCATGATATGTCAGTTCAGGATCCTTATTTTGTGTTGCCTGTTCTTATGGGCGTATCGATGTTGATTCAGCAGAAACTCAATCCGCAACCGCCTGATCCTATGCAGGCCAAAGTGATGCAGTTTTTGCCGTTTATCTTCACGGTGATGTTCTTGTTCTTCCCTGCCGGTCTGGTGCTGTACTGGGTGGTTAATAATACGCTTTCTATTCTCCAGCAACGGTTGGTGATGAAACGGTTGAACGTCGATTAAACG
>CAJXNE010000026.1 GCA_913056285.1 uncultured Zetaproteobacteria bacterium
CCTGCGACATATGGATTAACAGTCCACCGTTCTACCAACTGAACTATCGGGGAATTTCAAAGAGCGCGAACCGTACGGAGGGATATGATTTATGTCAATATGTCTGAACAAAAAAAATTGACATGCGTTCCATGCGTTGAACTGGCTTATGTGTCAGGCCAGGTTTCTGAAAGACTGTAAAATAGTTGCAATTTATGGAGTATCCAGTCTTCGGTGGGTTGTGCATAATTGCTGGCTTGATCACTACAGGCAGAAGCCATGGGGGCTGATCCGTTTGCACACAAAGAGGGAGGAACGGTTCTTTTGAATTTTGGTGCGATCTGGAAATCGGATTGGTTGGTGGGCGCCATCTTGACGCTGCTGTTTCTGACGGCTTGTGAGTATGCCATTTTTCCCCTTCGTTCGCTGGAGTCGGTGATCTACGATCAGCTTGCCGGCCAATCTGAACTGGCACCTGATGAGAATATCGTACTGGTCACTATGGATGAACAGACGTTGGCCAGTGCAGACCAGTCTGCCATGGCATCTGTCATTACCGGTTTATCCGGCGCCGGTGCGCGCTTGATTGCGCTTGATGTTCTGTTTGACCAGCCCGGGCCAGTTGCAACCAATCCGGGGCACATGCCGCTTGTTGAAGCCGTACGCCGCTCGGGCATCACCCTGATGCCGATGTTTTTCGAGATCGACCATGTCAATGATCATGTCAGTGCAGTGCTGCCGAATGATTTGCGCCATCAGGTGATCAAGCATGCCAATATTACCGAAGTCCAGGCTTCGCCATTCAACGCCTCAATGCTGCGTTATCCTTATGCTCAGCTGATGCAGGCATCTGCCGGCTCCGGGCACTTGAGCGTGTTTGGCGACTATGATGGTATTGTGCGCTCTTTTCCTCTGGCCATTGAATATGCAGGGAAATATCTGCCATCGATGCCACTGACTCTTGCCGCCAGCGCATTGCATGTCCCTCTGGATGATCTTCGTATCAACCTGGGCATGGATATCGAACTGGGTGCTCACAATATTGCGACCGACGCATCGTTGCGGATGTATCCGACATTTTATGGCGGAGGCAGCTTCAAAACCTATCACTACCGTGATGTGCTTTCCGGTCGAGTAGCTCTCGATATGTTTGATCAAAAAATTATTCTGATCGGTAGCGCCGAAAAAACGGTTTCAACTCCCGCAGTGGCCATGACGCGTATTGAATTCGCCGCGCATGTCCTTCAAAGTCTGTTATCGGATCAGTATGTCAGCCGTCCGGCATGGACGCATCGTCTTGAACTGGCGTTGCTTCTGTTGATTGGATGCTACCTGATTATCATTCTACCCCGGTTGTCACCCGCTATTGCGGTTGCGGTTTCATTATTTTTAATGTTCGCACTTGTCGGCGCCGAATTCACGATGTTGATAAGCCACGCCTTATGGGTACAGCTGATGAACGCCGTATTACTGTTGTTAGCCGGTCATGGGCTACTGGTGATGAAACGGTCATTTATCAGTCGGGAAGGGCAGAAAAAATCCAGCGCCCACCGTCATGAGACCAACAAGATGCTTGGTATGTCGTTTCAGAGTCAGGGCATGCTTGATCAGGCCATGGAGAAATTCCTCGCCTGTCCGGCTGATGATGAGATGGATGCTGTTTTTTACGACCTTGCCCAGAGCTTTGAACGCAAGCGTCAATATAAACAGGCTGTCTTGTGTTTTGAACAGATCATCAGTCATAACCCGGCCTATCAGGATGTTCAGACACGTTTGATGCAGGCGAAAAGTGTATTGGAGACGCAAGCGGGCAAGGATTCCAATGCGGCACTGGCATCGCTGTTGGGCACTGGCGACAGTAGCCCTACGTTGGGACGTTATGAAATTATTTCCGAATTAGGCAAGGGCGCCATGGGTACCGTGTATCTGGGCAAGGATCCGAAAATAAACCGTCAGGTTGCCATCAAGACCATGGCCCTATCACAGGAATTCGAGTCTGATGAGCTCGAAGAGGTCAAGGCAAAATTCTTTCATGAGGCTGAAATTGCAGGCATGCTCAATCATCCGAATATCGTCACTATTTTCGATGCCGGGGATGAACATGATCTGGCTTATATCGCCATGGAATTTCTTGATGGTATTGATCTGGTTCCATACACCAAAAAAGGCAAACTATTGCCTTTTGCAACGACACTCAAAATTGTTGCCAAAGTGGCCGAGGCATTGAAATATGCGCATGAACATGGCGTGATTCACCGCGACATTAAACCAGCCAATATCATGATTCTGAAAAACAAGAGTGTCAAAGTTACCGATTTTGGCATTGCGCATATCAATGAATCGAGTAAGAAAAAATCAGGTACCGTATTGGGCACGCCTTCCTATATGTCGCCGGAACAGTTATCCGGGAAACAGCTGGATGGCCGTTCTGATCTGTTTTCTCTGGGCGTGATGTTATATGAACTGGTCAGCGGCATTCGTCCGTTCAGGGGCGAGTCGATTTCCAAGTTGATGTTCAAAATCGCCAAGGAACCGCATGTGGATGTACGTGAGCACAATCCCGATGTGCCCGATTGTATCTGTACCCTGATCGATAGTCTGCTGACCAAAAAAACGGACTTGCGTGTAGAAAATGCGGCTGAAGTGATGGAACGTATTTCAGCTTGCCTGCGCGAGTTGAAAACCAAAGAGGTGGATGACCATGATGAGCTATGAAATGCATGCCATGACCGATGTCGGCATCAGGCGGCAACACAATGAGGACTGCGTTTCTGCCTCCGCGGAACTTGGATTTGCCGTGCTGGCTGATGGCATGGGCGGTTATAATGCCGGAGAAGTTGCCAGCTCGATGGCTGTTGAGATTATCGGCAAAGCCCTCAAAGCACGGATGCCTGATATGCCACCGGCGCAAATCAATGCTCAAACCGGCTTTACCGAAGCGTCCATGCTGGTGCGTCAGTCCATTGAGGCTGCTAATGAAGCAATTTTCACAGCGGCACAAAGCAAGCCTGAATGTGCAGGCATGGGTACAACCGTGCTGGTGGCAGCGTTTTACGGCGAGCATATTACCGCCGCACATGTGGGTGACTCACGCATGTATCGCTTGCGTGATAATCTGTTATCCCATGTGACTGAGGATCATTCGCTGGTGCACGAACAGGTGCGCCGGGGACTGTTGACTGCAGATGATGCCCGCAATTCGAGAATAAAAAATCTGGTGACGCGGGCGCTGGGCGTGGAGCTGGGCGTGGAGCCTGATCTGGTCGAGGATATGGTCAGACCGGATGATATTTACCTGATGAGCTCCGATGGTTTAACCGATGTAGTTTCCGATGAAGCCATTGCCGAAGTACTCAGGCGTTGCTGCTCTAGTCTGGAGAAAGCAGGGCAATTGCTAATTGATATGGCCAACAAGGCCGGCGGCCCGGACAATATTTCTATTATTCTGGTCAAGATCACACAGGCCAAAGCAGACAGTGGATTCTTTTCGCGTTTTTTAAAGAAGTAAATCAATCTACTTCAGGCTGCAGCAGGGGAGCTTTGCCTTGTTTGGCGCGCATAAAGTTCAAGGTTCGGAAAACCACCGGTTTGCGAATCATCCAGCACTCCAGCTGATATTTGCCGGGATAATTCATAATCATCAGGCCGAACAGGATGCTGAGCAAGCCTTGGCCGGGCGTGAATAACATAATGAAGCCGGCCAGCAGCAGTATTGCTCCGAACATGTTTTTCAGCCCGGCCAGTACTATCCCTTTGATCAGGCCATGATTGTTCTGCGCCATGCGATGACGACCGTGATGGGTGAAATAATCTTCCGGTATGCGGCTCACTATCAGCGGCATGGCAGCCAGACTGATGATAAACATGACGACTGAAGCGGCAAGGAGCCACCAGGCCCAGGCCTCGAAGAATGCCGTCAATTGTAGCCATGCTGCTTCCATGCAATACCGGCTTAGGGTCGGGAATTGATATTGAACAGGCGTTCGTGTTCTTCCAGCGCATAGCGGTCGGTCATGCCGGCGATGTAGTCGGCAATGATTCTGGCCAGACGTTGCTGGCTGAGTGAATCGGATGATCGGGCTGTAGCCATTTCCTGTTGCTGGTGATGCGGCAACATGGCCGGATTTTGCATATAGGTGTCAAAAATTTCACGAATGACGCGTTCGGCTTTATTGGCCATGCGGGCGACGCGGTAATGGCGGTACATGTTTTTGTAGAGAAATTTCTTTAATTCACCATTTAATTTTTTGGCCGAACGGGAGAAACCCACCAATGGTGTTGCTGCGCTGCGCACATCATTAAAGTTTGCAATGCTTGCATCCCGAATACGTCGGTCGGTTTCCTCAACCACATCGACAATCAGGAAATTGATCATGTGGCGGACGGTTTCATTGACTTTCAGCCGTTCGGATACCTGCGGGAAATCATGCTCCACCTGTGTATAAAAACGACCGAACAATTCCAGTTTCAGCAAGTCTTTAATCGCCAGCATGCCGGCGCGGTAGCCGTCATCTATATCGTGATTGTTGTAGGCAATCTCGTCGGCCAGATTGCCGATCTGGGATTCCAGCGCGGGTTGTTCATGTAGATTGAAACGGGCCATATCCTGATTGGCAGGCGTATCGTAGGCGGAATGATGTTTAACGATGCCTTCGCGGGTTTCATAGCTGAGGTTCAGGCCGGGAAAGGCGGCATATTTATGCTCCAGCTTTTCAACAATGCGTAACGACTGACGGTTATGTTCAAAGCCGCCGTAGTCCTTCATGGCCTCATTGAGCGCATCCTGACCGGAATGACCGAATGGGGTATGGCCCAGGTCGTGGGCCAGCGCCACCGCTTCGGCCAGATCTTCGTGCAAGCGCATGGATCGGCAAATAGAGCGGGCGATCTGGGCCACTTCGATGGAATGGGTTAAACGGGTGCGATAATGATCGCCCTCATGGTTGACGAATACCTGCGTTTTGTATTCCAGACGACGGAAGGCAGTGGCGTGGATAATGCGATCCCGATCACGCTGGTATGGGTTTCTGTGTTCCGATTCCGGTTCATCATAGACCCTTCCGCGCGAGCAGGAGGTTCGGCAGGCATAGGGCGCCAGGGTCGATTCATAGGCGTTCTCAGACATCAATATTTCAGCCATTAAGCTGCAATAGACTCCCTCATGGATAGCGCTTCCAGCGCTGCGCTGCGCGGATTCTCAGCATGCAGAATAGGGCGCCCTACGACCAGATAATCCGAGCCGCCAGCTATGGCGCTGGCCGGGTCTGCAACACGTTTCTGATCCTGGACATCCTGATCACCCCAGCGAATGCCCGGTGTCACGGTCAGAAAATCCGAACCGCAAACCTGCTTGATCGCTGCTGCTTCATGCACGCTGCAAACCACTCCGTCGAGCCCTGCATCCTGCGCCATGGCTGCACGCCGTAAGGCAACGTCACGGGCTTGCGATTTGGGCATCGGATCACTGGTCAGCACAGTCACGGCAATCAACTTCATATCCGGAAATGCAGCGGCTGATTCTGCCGCTGCCGCCAGCATCGCATCGCCGCCACCGGCATGCACATTGACCATTTCCACACCCAGATTACCGGCGCTTTCAATAGCCTGAGCGACAGTATTGGGAATATCATGGAACTTGAGATCAAGGAATACCCGGTGCTGTTGCCGAATCGTTGCCACCAGCGCAGGCCCTTCGGCAACAAACAGGCGCAGGCCGATCTTGAACCAGCCGATGCTATCGCCAAGGTTGTCCCGCATCGCCAGTGCATCTTCGGCGCGGTTGACATCCAGCGCCACCATCAAACGATCTTTCATCAGACTTTTTCCTCGCTTTTCGGGTGCAGCGTTCCCCATGAATGACATTGCGGGCATTGCCAGCGCACCTCAACCACTTCAACGCCGCATTGTTCGCAGCTGAAGTTTCTGGCTGTCTTGCGCCACTGGCGTGCAAAGCGGGTGTGTGCATCGTTATCCTTGCCCAGAACAGCATGCAGACGCAGCGACTGGCGCAGTGAGCGAGGCTCAAATGCCATTTCATCGCAGCATAGTTTTGCTTCTTTGGTGGTTTGTATATTGGCCAGCGCTTCGATCCAGGCCAGCATAAGTTCGGCATCATGGAATTCGTGCCATAAATCATGCAGCAGTGGCCGGCCATGCGAATGATAGAATGATTCATGTTGCAACAGGCAGGGGATCACCAGTGGAAAGTGTTCGCGGGCATGTTGCCACAAATTCCGGATGCCATCCTCGGCGGCTTCGGTTTGATTTTCCTGTAAGGCCAGTTCAATTTTCACCATACGCGCCGGCGCACACGATTCATCCAGTTCCAGCGCTCGCTTAGCATAGGCGTGGGCTTCTTCTGTATTGTCTTGCTGAAAACACTGACGCGCCATTTCGGAAAACAGATAAGCGCGATGTGAACTGTACGATTCGTTACGTACGCGTTCCAGTCTGGAGAGCAGGTCTTCAGCAACCAGCCATTCGCTGCTCTGCTCGCGAATACGCAAACAGGCCTCCAGAGCGCCGGCATGGTCAGACTGAATTTCAAGCGCCTTCTGATACTGATACAGCGCCCGGTCCAGCAAGCCGCCAGTTTGAAAATCGGTTGCCAGTGCAAGATGCGCTTGCAAATGCACCGATTTCGGCAGGTCGGGACGGGCAAGCAGGTTCTGATGAATACGAACGGCGCGACCAATTTCACCCTTGGAGCGGAACATCTCGCCCAGCGCCATATACACATCGGCCGCTTCCGAACGCAGGCGCGCCACCTGCACCATTTCTTTCAGGGCCAGATCGGGTTCGTCAGACAGCAGGTAATTGATGCCGCGCAGTAGCGGGGAAATCCGCGCATCTTCTTCTTTTTCCGGCGCATCGATTTCCTGAACCGGACGTAGCACCAGTGCCACCAGCACCACCAGCGCAATGGCGGTAATGGCTAGCAGCAAGGTATTCATACGTCGTCCTGTAGCGGGATATTTCTCAGGTTGTCTACTTCCTGCTGCAAACGCTCATGTTCGTTTTTCAGCCAGCTGATTTCCTGTTTGTGTTTACGTCTGGAAAAACTCAGCGCTAGCACGCCGCCGGCAAAGCCGAGAAAGAAAGAGATGAATATGGGCACATAGACAGGAATATCTGCACTGCTGACGCCCAGAAAGTGAACGCGTACGGTGAGCTGATTGGCCATGGCGAACATGGTCGCAAACGAAGTAAGAACAATGACCAACAGTACATTGATCCAGTTGACCGAGTTTAGGCCATATATGTTTTTAATCATTCATTGGTCCGATACTTGCAGCGAATCCTGAATAGTTCATCATGGGTAAGTCGAATCAGGCCGGGCTGTCAACCCGTTCGCGTAATACCTTGCCCGGTTTAAAGTGAGGGATGGTTTTGGCGGAGACCATGACAGATGCGCCTGTTTTTGGGTTTCTGCCAACGCGGGCCTGACGTGCTTTGGTGGTAAAGCTGCCGAAACCACGCAGTTCAACATGATCGCCGTTCGCCAGCGCATCGCCAATGACCGACAGAATGGTATTCACAACCACCTCGGCCTCATGGCGGGTAATACCTTCCTGTTGTTCTGCAATAATTTCTACCAACTCAGACTTCGTCATAATCTCCTCCACTTACAGCCTAGCATAGCCCATCAAATACGATGCGCAAGCACGCCGGTCGCCTGTGTTCAATAAGGGCAAGGTGAAAAGCTACACCTTTTTTGCAATGCGTACGCAGTCAAATAATCAGGCTTCCTTCTTGTTGGCTGCTGTAGCTGTAGCCTTCTTCTTTGCTTTAATGGCGGGTTTTTCAGGCGTCATTCTGTCCAGAAATTTACGCTGCAATTCCAAAGCCAGAGCTGATGGCGTGGCATCGCTGGCTGTCTGACGCGAATAGTTGCGTACGGCATCGCGTTCTTCAGCCTGTAGCTGCTGATTGATGGAGAGTCCCACCTGACGGCGTTTGCGATTGACTTCGATAATTTTCGCTTCGATTTCATCGCCTTCTTTCAATGCATCGTGATCGCGGGGCACTTCACGGTTGGCCAGATAGGCACGAACGCCTTCAGTCAGTTCGACAATCGCGCCGCTGGGCTTGAGTTCCACGACTTTGCCTTCGACGCTGCTACCGCGCTTAACGCCGGCCATAAACAGCTCGAACGGATCATCGGACAATTGCTTGATACCCAGAGATATACGCTGCTTTTCGACGTCCACGCCGAGAACAACGCACTCGACTTCTTGCCCCTTGCTATATTGCTTGAGCGCTTCATCGCCTTTTTGATCCCATGACAGATTTTCGACATGCACCAATCCGTCCATGCCATCTTCAACCGGCACGAAGAAACCGAAGTCAGTCACATTCTTGATTTTGCCGTTGATATGTGAACCAACCGGATGCGAGGCCAGCCATGTATTCCACGGATTTTCACTCACTGCTTTCAGACTCAGACGCAAACGGCGCGCTGAAGCGTCCACTTCCAGTACGGCAACATCTACCACATCACCTTCAGTGAGCACCTGGGAGGGTTGGACATCTCGCTTTGTCCAGCTCATTTCCGAACGATGAATCATGCCTTCAATGCCGGGCTCCAACTCGACCACCGCGCCAAAATCAAGCAGGCGGCGAACGGTGCCGGTCAGGCGCATGCCGGGTTCATAAGTGGTGGCTACATTTTCCCACGGGTCGCTTTGCAGTGACTTGACCGAGACCGAAACTTTGCCTGTGTCAGCATTGAGTTTGACGATTTCAACCGTCAGCTGTTGGCTGATCGACAACATTTCAGACGGGTGCTTGATCCTGCGCCAGGAAATATCCGATACATGCAGCAGCGCATCAACACCGCCCAAATCCACAAAGGCGCCAAAATCGGCCATGCGTTTCACGGTGCCTGATACTTTGTCACCCACGTGATGCTGCTCGAAAAACACGCCGCGCATAGCTTCTTGTGCGACAGCCATCGGTTTTTTGCGCGAAACGACGATATTGTCAGGTTTGCGACGGGCTTCAAGAATAGCTACCTGGCAGGTCTGGCCAATCAGGCTGGCCGTATCGACATGAAAGTCCGTATCCGCTTCCGAGCGCGGCATAAATGCATTCAGCCCGTTCAGGTTTACTCTGAAGCCGCCTTTCACTTCGGTGGTGATGACTGCATCCACGCATGAGCCGGTTGCCTGTGCGCTTTCAATGCCGGTCCATGCCGCACTCTGTTTTGCTGCCAGTACCGATAAGCGTACACCTGCGGCACCTCCGACTGACTGCACCAGCGCATCGATTTCATCTCCAATCACCGGTATTTCCATGCCGGCCTGCTCAAATTCGGCCAGCGGGATCGAGCCTTCCGCCTTAGCACCTACGTCGATGATTACCGCATCACTATTGATGCTGACGATCATGCCATTGATCATTTCTCCGCGTTTGACGACAGGCTGCTCTTTCAAAGAGGCTTCAAACATTTGTTTGAATGATTCCTCTTCAGGCGCCGCTTCTTCTGTTTTCCCTTGTTCTGTTTCCACATCTTTTGTGTCCGCATCTTTTGCGTCCACTTCTTCTGTTTCCACTTGTTCTGTTACTGATGCATCCACTACCGGGATTTCCGCTGCAGGCGCCTCGTCGGGCTGTTCATCTGCTTTAGCAGGCTGGTTTTCAACGACTGCTGATTCTTCCGCTGCGGCATCTGTGCTTTCTTCTACTGCAGATTGCTGTGTGCTAACTGCCTCTACGTCCACTGCCTGTACATCTGTAGATACTTTAGCCACTGCTGGTGTATCTGCATCCTGTACTGCTACATCCTGTATGTTTTCGATTTGTTTGGCTTCGCTCATGTTTACCATCCCGGTCACTCAATTTTAAGAGTGTTATTCAGTGTTGTGTATTTTTTGCTCTGTTTGTTTGATCTTTGTGTGTTTGCTCTGTTTGCTTGCTTCGTCAGGGGTTTGTAGCCTGAATTAGCTTTCTCCGCTCCAGAACGCCAAGCATCCGATCCACCACTTCCTCGACTCTCAATGTGGTCGAATCAATGGCAATGGCATCAGACGCCTGTTTCAGTGGTGCATGCTGACGTTCTCTATCGCGTTGGTCACGCATTTTCAGTTCTGCGATCACATCATCCAGACTGCTGCCGCTCTCATCTTTCAATTGCGTCCAGCGGCGACGGGCGCGTTCGCGTACGGACGCAGTCAGAAAAAACTTGGCCGGTGCGTCAGGTAGTACCACCGTGCCAATGTCACGCCCATCCATAATACAGCCATTTTCAGCCAGTTGGTGTTGCAATCCGAGCAGCTTTTCACGTACGGCAGGCATGGCGGCTACTTTCGACGCGGCTGCACCCACCGCTTCGCTGCGCAGTGTGGCGGTAACATCGGCACCGTTTAAACGAATGCCTTCGACAGTCCAGATAATGCTGCCCAATAAACTGTCAACAACGCCGACCACCGCCTGTTCATTGTCCAGTGCAGCGCCATGATCAAGTGCGACAGAACCGGTCAAACGGTAAAGCAGCCCGGTATCCAATACCGGCAAACCGATTTCATCAGCCAGTATTTTGGCTACTGTGCCTTTGCCTGACCCGGATGGCCCGTCAATAGCAATGGTCAATCCCTGTACGGCAGTCCACTCGCTCACCTCTGACTCCTCATGCCTGACAATTACTTTTCACTCCACCGCACATTCATACCAATACGTTGCGCCAGCGTCACGAAATTCGGAAAACTGGTGGCAATGGCGGCTGCATTGTGGATGCGGATTTCGCCATTTGCCCGCTGCGCGGCCACGGCCATGGCCATGGCAATGCGGTGATCGCCGTGCGCATCGACATCAATATCACCCTTCAAATCGACCAGTCCGTGAATCACCGCGCCATCCGGTTTTTCTTCCATGTCGGCTCCGGCGGCATGCAATGCGGCAGCCATAGCCGCAATGCGGTCGGACTCCTTGACGCGCAATTCCGCCGCATCGTCCAATACAAATTCACCATCGGCCAGTGCCGCAGCGGCAAACAGCACCGGGAACTCATCAATCGCATCCGGTACGTCATTTGGATCAACATGCATGCCATGTAAACCACCGGCAGTGATCCGGATATCAGCAACAGGCTCTTCACCGACAGTGTTCTCATGGCTTAAGGAAATATGAGCTCCCATGCCCAGCATCACGCGCCGCCAGCCATCGCGGCGCGGATTGATGCCGATGCTGTTGAAGCTGACATCCGAACCATCTACAAGACTTGCAGCCACGGCAAAAAAACAGGCCGATGACGGGTCAGCGGGAATATTCACCACGCTTGTCGGAGCGCTGAGCTGGTCGGTTGGTTGTAGCGAGATGGTGCCATTTTCGGCGACATGCACCGCTTGCCCGAACAGGGGCAGCATGCGTTCGGTATGATCGCGGCTGGGTTTGGGTTCGTTCACCGTTGTGATGCCATCAGCATAAAGGCCGGCCAGCAGCACGCACGATTTCACCTGTGCGCTGGCAACCTTGGAAACATGGGAAATTGCTTTTAACTGGCCGCCTGAAATGGTCAGCGGCAATAAATCACCACCGGCGGCGCCTTGTACGCTTGCGCCCATCTTGCGCACCGGATCAACGACCCGTTTCATCGGTCGTTTGCAGAGGGATGCATCGCCGCTGACCATCGAGGTAAAGGATTGCCCTGCCAGCACGCCGGTCATCAGGCGCACGCAGGTGCCGGCATTGCCGGCATCGAGCACATCATTCGGTTTTTTCAGGCCGTGCAGGCCAACGCCGTGAATGCGTAACGACGTTTTCTCATCATTGAGCCATTCAATCCGAACACCCATATCGATAAACATTTGCGCCGTGGAAAGATTGTCTTCTCCCGGCAGAAAACCGTGAATTTCGGTAGCACCGTCAGCCAGCGATGCCAGCATCACGGCGCGGTGCGACATGGATTTATCGCCGGGGACTGTAATATTGCCTTTCAGCGGGCCAGTCGCAGGTCCGGCAATCAGTGTGCCTCCGATATTCATGATGATGCTTCTCCATGTTGGGCCAGCCATGCATCGCGTGCTGTTTTGGCTGCCTTGAAATCATCCAGTAATTGCTCGCCATCGTCCGCCTGTAAGGCCAGCTTCATGGCGGTTAATTCATCCTGCAAAGCATCGAGTTGATGCATGATCGCTTGCCGGTTGCATAGCGCAATATCGCGCCACATCTGCGGCGATGAAGAGGCGATGCGGGTAAAATCGCGAAAGCCGCCTGCGGCAAATTCAAACGGTTTATGTTCGTCATTGCCCTGTTTGCGCACGGCATTGACCAGCGCAAATGCAGCCAGGTGCGGCAGATGACTGACTGCGGCCAGGAAATCATCATGTTCTTCCGGCGCCATGCATATCACTCGGCTGCCAGCGGCTTCCCACATGCTTTGAACTCTCTGCAGGGCAGCCGGATCGGTGTTATCCTGCGGCGTCAAAATGCACAAATGATGTTCAAATAACTCAGCAAATGCGGCGCCTGCGCCGGACTGCTCCGTACCTGCAATCGGGTGGCCTGCAATAAAGCGGCAGGGATCGGGCAGACATGTTCGTGCAGCGGCAATTGCCGATTGTTTGGTGCTGCCCGCATCGGTAACAATGGCGGTGGCGGGGAGGGTATCGACCATGGCGGTAAATACAGACTCATAAGCGCTCATCGGTACGGCCAGCAAAACAATATCGGCATCGGCGACTGCGGCGGCAATATCATGCGTCCAGTCATCCACAACGCCGCGCACTTTGGCCAGTTCCAGGTTTTCACGACTGCGCCCCACACCAGTGACGCGCTCCACCACGCCGGCTTTCTTCAATGCCAGCGCCAGCGACCCGCCAATCAGGCCGGTTCCAATCACCACCAAATGTTTAATCGGGTTCACCGTTTCATTATCTCCATATAGTCAAAAGCAATCACCACGAAGAACACGAAGGGCACGAAGAAAAAACAGAATCCTCAAAATAAAGGATGCATCATTAAAAGCTTCTATCTGCGTTAATCCGTGTTCATCTGCGGTTCGTTTTTAATTTTTCAGTTCCCTGACAATACCCTGCAAAACTGACAAAAATTCAATGTTCTCTTCTGGCAGACCAACTGAAATACGCAGGAAGTCTGGCATACCGTAAGGGGCGAGCGGGCGAGGGATGATGCCGTGATTTTCCAGTTGCTGCAAAATTTCGCGGCTGTTGCTGTGGCGCAGTAGCACAAAGTTGCCAAAACTATGGCCACCGAACATGCCCATATTACTTAGTTCAGCTTCAAGTTTTTGCCTTTCAGATACTGTTTCAGCCACGCGGTCCATAACCCAGACACCATCATCGAGCGCAGCGACTGCCGCCGCCTGCGCCAACAGGTTGATGTTGAACGGTTCACGAAAACGGTTGGCCAGTTTGACAATGGCGCTATCAGCCACGGCATAACCGACCCGGCAACCCGCCAAACCATAGGCCTTGGAAAAGGTGCGGCTGATTACCAGCCCCGGATACGATAAATCACGCACGGAATTGCCCAACTGATCGGCCACAAACTCATAATAGGCTTCATCAATAATCACCACCACATCACGAGGCAGCTCATCCAGAAATGCTTGAATGGAGGTATTGTGTAGCAGCGTCCCGGTCGGGTTATTCGGATTGGCGATACATACCACTTTTGTCCGCTCTGTCACCGCCGCAGCCATAGCATCCAGATCATGGGATAAGCCGTCCGATTCAGGTACGGCAACACCTATAGCCCCAGCCGCCTGCGCGGCCAGGGCATAAACAATAAAACCTCGCTCTGAATAAATTACTTCATCGCCAGAACCGGCAAAGGTGCGAATCAGCAGTTCCAGCACTTCATTGGAGCCATTGCCGATCAAAATCTGATCAGTCGCTATGCTGTGAGAATCCGCCAATGCATCCTTCAACACCGTGGCATCGCCATCAGGATAGCGGTGTACTTCGGATACGGCCTGCTGCATGGCCGCCATGGCTTTCGGCGACGGCCCGTACGGATTTTCATTCGATGCGAGCTTAATGGCTCGATCCAAGCCTTTTTCGCGCAGCAATGTTTCTATGGGCTTACCCGGAATATAAGGGTGCAATCCGGCAGTTTGCGGCACAGCCTGCGCCATCCAGTCAATAGTCATTAGCATTTCACCACGAAGGACACGAAGAGCACGAAATTGTAAATGTTATAAGACAAATCGTTTTATCCCGTCCTTTAATATTTGTACGTTAAAGTTAATCAATAACCCTGTATTTACCTTTGCCAACTTCATATAAGTCAGCAACTGCGCCTGATGAATATTCATGAGTTTATCCACGCTCTTCAGCTCAATAATCAAGTGCTCATCCACCAGCATGTCAATGCGATAGCCGCATTCCAGCCGAACACGTTTGTATGTCACCGGAACCGGAACTTGCACCGCACAAGGAATCCCTTTGCATTCAAGCTCATACGCCAAACACCGTTCATAGGCCGACTCAAGCAACCCCGCCCCAAGATGACGATGTACATCAATCGCGCACTCAATTACTCTGTTGGATAGCTTATCAAACTGCATCTTTTCTTCGTGCTCTTCGTGTGCTTCGTGGTGAAAGGTTTATAACGGTTTGGATACCGGGTATGAGCCCAATACCTTGATGAAACCGCCCGGTTTGGCCTGAATTTCGGCAATTGATTGGGCGACATCCGCATCATCCCGGTGCCCCTGCACATCAGCGAAGAATACATACTCCCACAGTTTTTTCTTCGAGGGGCGCGATTCAATGCGTGTCAGGCCGATGCCGCGCTTGGCAAAGCATGTAATCAGTGAATGCAGCGCGCCCGGCTCATCCTTGATCGACATCACCAGCGACGTTTTGTCTTCGCCGGATGCTGGCGAATCATGCTGACCAATGACAAAGAAACGGGTGGTGTTATCGTGAAAATCTTCCACATTGCGCTGCACCAGAGGCAGTCCGGATTGATCAACAATCGAGTATGGCCCGATCACGGCGCACTTCTGCCAGTCCAGCGCACCACTGTTATTCTCTTTGGCTTCATCGACCATGCGGGCAGCGCGAATCGTGGATGAAGCATCCATTAACTGGGCATTCGGGATGTGCGCAGCCAACCAGTTGCGACATTGCCCCAGCGGTTGCGGATGTGAAATCACTACTTCGACATCATCCAGGTTTTCCGCATAAGTGAACAAATGATGATGAATCGACAACTGAATTTCAGCGCAGATAAAAATATCACGCTCCATATCGGCGAACAGATCCAGCGTCGGCGTTACCGCGCCTTCAAATGCATTTTCCACTGGTACCACGCCGTAGGTGGCGCGCCCTGATTCCACTTCGTCAAAGACCATCTCCAGTGAACTACAAGCCAGATAGATCGGTGTAGCGCCAAACTGGCGCGTGGCTGCTGTGTGGCTGAATGTGCCGTCAGGGCCGAGATAGGCAACCGTCATCGGATGTTCGAGCGCCAGACAAGCACCGATAATTTCGCGATAGATGCCATGAATGGCTTCATCGGGGATTTTAGTCTGATGATCAGAGGCGGCCGCATCTGCATTGCGCGCCAGTACGCGACGAATAATTGAAGCCTCGCGACTGGGCACATAAAACGGCGCATTGCCGCGATCGTGTTTATGCTCGCCTACTTCAGATGCCAGACGAGCGCGCTTGCGGATCAGCTCCAACATTTCATCATCAACTGCATCAATTGCAGTTCTGAGTTTGTTTAATTTCGCTTCCAGATCAGCCATGCCAGCACGCTAGCAGCAGCTTAAGCGTCAAGCCATAATCCAAGAACCGACAGCAAAGCATACGAGTGCTTTTTCATGGCGAGTCTACGGCATTGACGGTGGTGTTGGCTGTACCATCGCGGAAACGTATTTGCATGCCATCTCCCGGCCTCAGTCCAGCGACACGGGTGATTAATTGACCATCGGGGCTCAGCGCCATGCTGTAACCGCGTTCCAATACCTGGCCCGGGTCGAGTTCCCGGAGCTTGCTGTACAGGACAATCAGTTGCTGGCGTTTTGACTGCATGTGCTGGTGCTGCATATTCAGTCGGGTCGTGATATTGGTCAGTGAGCGTCGCTGCTGTTGCAGCGATATAATCATATCCTGATGTAAGCGGCTGCTTTCGCTGGCCTGTAACAGGCGCTGCTGTTGCAGGCGCTGAACCGGCTGTAACGGCATGAGACGTTTCTGCAGTCGGCGGAGCGGAATATGGCCGTTTTTTAGATTCAGATGGGCGGCATGTGTGAGGCTGGATTGTATCTGTTCGATTTGGTGATGCCGGGCATCGGCGCGTCGCTGCCATGCATGGATTTGACGTTGCGCCAGCGCCTCATGATTTCGGCGGCTTTGAGAGGACTGCTGTCTGAGCATGTGGCGGAGCGTTGCCAGCTTGGGCAGGCGTTTGCGCAGTTCCTCTTTGGATGGGCAACAGAGTTCCGCCGCATTCGATGGCGTGGCGGCGCGCACATCGGCAGCCAGATCGGCCAGCGTCGTATCGATTTCATGGCCGATGCCGGAG
>CAJXNE010000027.1 GCA_913056285.1 uncultured Zetaproteobacteria bacterium
CCGTTGCAAGCAAAGGCCCGGCGTGATCATCACAGCGATTCATGAATAGTCCGGGCAAGAAAGCACCCTATCCGATTCAGCTATGAAATGAAGCGCCAAGCAGGAAAAATTCGGATGAAGTCTTGCGACTGGCAGCCGGCTTGATGTTTTTTATTTTTCTGAACGAGGAGCCCAGATCACGGCGAAAGGCATCATAGCCCTCCCCCATAAAGGTCTTCATCAGGATATCGCCGCCCTCACGCAAATACTGGCGCGCGAAATGTAAGGTCATCTCATTAAGTCTAATCATGCGCATCTGGTCGACTAACTTATCACCACTCATCTCCGGCGCCATATCGGATACCACCATATCCACATCACGCCCGCCCAATGCCTCTTTCAATGCATGCTGACCTTCCGGTGAATCAAAATCACCCTGAATCAGGGTTACTCCGGAAATAGGGTTCAGGGGCAACAAATCGATTCCAATCACCAGACCATCCGGCCCGATACGTTTTCCTAATTCCACGCTCCACGAACCAGGCGCGCATCCAAGATCAATAATTATACTATCTTTACGAATATTTAAAGAATTCTTCTCAAGTATCTCTGTAAGCTTAAAAGCAGCACGCGAACGTTTCCCCTCGCGCTGGGCGCGTTTGACATGCGGATCGTTGGCATGGCGTTGATACCAGGCCGAAGTCTTGCGAGCCGCTCTGCTTTTCGATGATTGCGCCATAGTTTCAACCTCTCATTTTACACCACAGAACATAAGAATGTGGGGGATCAATAACCTAACCCGGCATAGTCGGAACCAAAAACCTTAAGCCACGAATTACACGAATTGACACGAATGGAAAAACCGTCTGCATATGTTCTCTTCTATTGTAGTGTTCATTCGTGTAATTCGTGGCTTTTTTTGACTTTTCTTTGACTTTCCTCTGTGCTTTCTGTGGTGAATGCTTTTGACTGGTATGATTCCGATCATTCTTTCATGCGCCAGCCGATGCGCCAGAGTTGCCAGCAAGCTAGTATGGTCAGCAACACCGTAGTCATGACTACGAGCATCGAAGCATAGGGATCGGTATCGCCTGTACCCAGAAAACCATAGCGAAAACCGTCAATCAGGTAAAAGAACGGGTTGGCATGATTGATCTGCTGCCACAGTTCCGGCAATTGTTTGACCGAATAAAATACGCCGGAGAGAAATGTCAGTGGCAAAATAACAAAATTGGTGACCATGGCAATATTGTCAAACTCTTTCGACCACATACCGGCAATCAAGCCCAGACCACCCATAATGATACTACCGCAGATACCATAAAACAGGATCAGCCCAAGGTGCAACAATTGCAGATCAACAAAGGGGAACAGTACGGCCAGAAACACACAGGCAACAACCAGTGCCCGCACCACGGCGGCAGCCAGAAATGCAGCCACCACTTCAATGGCCGATAAGGGTGCCATCAGCAGATAAATATGCATTCCCATCACTTTGCCCATAATCATAGAGCTGGATGTATTGGCAAAGGCATTTTGTAACATCGCCATCATCGCCAAACCGGGCACCAGGAAAGTAAAATAATCGACTGCCATACCCGGCACCTGTCGCTCGCCCATGGCATAGCGAAAAATAATCAGATAGAGCATTGCTGTCAGCGCCGGCGTCACGATTGTCTGCATTTTTACTTTCAGGAAACGGCGGACCTCGCGCGTGAACAGCGTCCATGCACCCAGTGCATTAATCGGACGCATGGTCATCTCCCGCATCTGTTTTCCGTGACGCTTGTTTACCTGTCAGTCGCAGAAACACATCTTCCAGTTTCTCACGCCGCATGCCGGCATCAAGCGGCGCGCCAAAACAGGTCACAGCGGCCTGGTAAGCCTGATGAAATGTGGAACCACCTTCCTGTTTACCCAGTTTCAGGCAAATACCGTGCTCGCTCAGACGCGGTTCAAAGGCAGCCAGTTGCTCAGAGGCTGCATCCGTCAATACAGGGGCCTTACCGTAATGAAGCCACAGATAGGATGAAGCGATTTCTCGCATCATTTCTCCCATCGGGCGCGCAGTCAGCAGCTTGCCCCGATCAATAATGGCAACGTGATCGCACAGTTCTTCTGCTTCATCGAGATAATGGGTGGTCAGTAAAATCGTGGTGCCGGCTGCATTTAATTCACGCATAAAATCCCATAAGCGCTTGCGTAATTCCACATCCACCCCGGCGGTCGGTTCATCGAGAATCACCAGCTTAGGCTTATGCACCAAGGCTTGCGCCACCAGCAAGCGACGCCGCATACCGCCGGATAGCTGGCGTGTATTCTTGCCTGAATGATCGATGAGTTCCAACCGGGTCAGCAATTCATCGATCCAGTCGAAGTCCGGCTTGCAACCGAACAGACCGGAGGTAAAGGCCAGCACCTCGCGAGGCGTAAAAAACGGATCAAAAGCCACTTCCTGTGGCACTACCCCAATGCGACGTTTGCACCAGCTGCGCTCGGCCAATAAATCATGACCAAACAGACTGACAGCCCCCCGTGAAGCTAGCACCGTATCCGCCAGAATATTGATCAGGGTGCTTTTTCCAGCTCCGTTCGGCCCCAGCAAAGCATAGAAACTACCCTGCGGAATTTGCAGGGAAATATCGCTGAGCGCCTGATTGCCATTGTCGTAGACTTTGGAAAGGCCGTTGATTGCCAGAGCTGTCATCGGAGCAGGGTAACGGAATGCGGGTGATGTGTAAGGCGTGAGTGTGATGTGTAAAAAAACCGGCTACTAATAGCCAGCGTTGGCGCAGCCGCTGGCACCATTTTCCGAAGGGGTGAATGATTTACCGCAGACGCAGGTGGATGATGCATTGGGATTGCGAATCACAAATGATTCGCCCTGAATGGAACTCTGGTAATCAATTTCGGCGCCCTTGAGCAAATCCAGGCTCATCTGATCCACCAGCAGCTTGACGCCATGACTCTCAATGACCGTGTCATTCTCCTTGATCTCATCATCAAAGGTAAAACCATACTGAAATCCGGAACAGCCGCCGCCGGACACAAAAGCGCGAAGGTTGAGACTCGCATCCTCCTGCGCCAGTAATCCCTGTACTTTTGCTGCTGCTGCTTCGGTTAATACCACGCTCATGTTACACCTCGTTTAAATACTTGATCGCAATTATCAGGTATAATACATCCAATGGCAAATACCCATCGCGTCCCGCCGCTTGCCAGTCTCCCTGAACCGGCAAGAATGGCGACATGCCACGTTTGTTAATCGCCGTTCTTGCACTACTCGCATCAGCCTGTACCACGCAGGAAGATGTCCATGAAACGCGTTTTATCATGGGTACGCTGGTCGAATTCACCATTGCCGCGCAGGATAGCGATCAGGCCGCACCAGCGATTGCTGCTGCTGCTGCCGAAATGCAACGCATTGAGGATGCTTTTACCATTTATGGTGACCATCCCAATGCAGTCAAAACATTCAATGCGTCCGCTCCCGGCACACCTGTCAGGCTGCCTGATGAAGTAGCAAGCCTGCTAACGCTGGCTCTGCAGGTTAAACAGCAAAGCGGCGGCGCATTCGATCCTGCGCTGGGAAAACTCAACCTGTTATGGGGTTTTTCTATCGACCCTCCTCCCACCACGCCTCCTAATCCGGATGCCATCAAGGCAGCCATTCCACCTACCCGCTGTATCGGTAAACGGGGCAATCAATGGCTGCGCACGGACGCGCGCTGCCTGCTCGATTTCGGAGCTATTGCCAAGGGCTATGCGATTGACCGCGGCATCGCCGTGCTGCGTAAACATGGAATTTCCAATGCAATCATTAATGCAGGCGGCGATATTCGACTGATCGGCTCGCATGGACAGAGGCCCTGGCGTATAGGTATCCGTCACCCACGCAACAGAAATGATGTCATCGCTTCACTCGAATTGCACGGCGATGTCAGCATTGTCACCTCCGGTGATTATGAGCGCTTTTTCATCGAAAACGGCAAGCGTTATCACCATCTGATCAATCCGAAAACCGGCTGGCCTGCGAACGATACGCAAAGCGCCACCATCATCGCCGACAGCGCCGCCCTGGCCGACGCATGGAGCACCGCTCTGTTTATTCAGGGCAAGGAAGGCATCAAACGATTGCAGGGCATGAAGCTGAAAACGATGCTGGTTGATCAGAACGGTAAAATCTTTGGAGCGTTAAACCGCGCGGATCAGGGCAGTCGATAATATAGATACTCTGACAAGGCCTGTCAGCCCGGCCGCCCATCGATGCGCGGTCGCACCAGGATGGCTGTATAGCGATACAGGAACAAGGTGAATGCAGCAATCCATAACCCTTGCGATATGCCGATCCATAACTGGTAGAATTCGGTGGAAATCAGGGGAAATAGTACGCGCACAATGGCGCCAACACATAGCATAAGAAACGCCAGACCGACGCCGGATGGAGGATGCGCGATATCACGACCGGTATGGCCCAACGATATGCGCGACATCATGCCGAGTGTCATCATGCCGATACCGCCAACGGTGAAGGCATGAATGGCCAGTGAGGGCGAAATGCCTGCAGCAAACACAGCAAACTTGAGTGCAAATCCAACAATTATCCAACCATAGCCCAGAAATAACACCCATAATAACGGTTTGTGCCAGATGCCATGCGTGTACCACCCCCACAGTCTGATACTGTGCAAGATGAACAAGACGGCTGCGAGATACGCGACCAATGCAACATTGGTAAAGAAAATATCGGCAATGGCAAACACGAGAAACAACAGGAAGCAGGCGATATCAAGCTGAATATGATTTTTTAGCGTCACGGTATAGCCCACGCCCCGCTCAATAAACATCGGCATCAGCCGTCGTGATAACACCAGAATCAGGGATAGAATCATGTACAGGCCGATAAACAGGCCAATACGCTGACCATCATGAAACAGGCCAAACAGACCCAACGCATAAATTACATTACCGATCAGAAAAAAATACACTTTTGAAATCACGCCCATATTTTTCCACAGCTTCGCCTGCGCCACCGGTACCGTCAGCGCAACTGACAGATAGAGGATAAACAGATTATCCAGAATCACCGCTGCCATGAGCGCCTGTGACCCAGGCATTAATCCGGCAATCCGCGCCAGCCCCCATAACAACAATAATAATTGTAGCGGCCAACCATGCAGCGTCTGAACATTGCTCCAATTCCTGACTGCAGTCAGTAAAAAACCGGCAATCACCGCAAGCGCATAACCGTAAATCATCTCATGCGCATGCCAATAGATTGGTGGAACTGTAGCCGGTAGCAGCCGCATATTAAATACCAGTTCCACCATCCAGATCACCATTCCAATGGCTGCAAGCAGAGCTGCAACCATAAAAAAAGGACGAAACCCAAGCCTAAATAAGGCAAACCCATGTTCAACTGGCGCTTGCTTCTCGCTATGTATTGTCAGCATGTTTATTCCCTTTCCGCGCAGTGTTCATGACACACATTTGAAAGTGGCGATGGTACTACACAAGTAAAAATATACTTTCAACGCATTCAATTCACGCTGGAAAGATTGCCTGTTTTTGTTTCCATACGCATTTTTTCTGCATCCAATCGAGCAGAACCAATGCCCTGTCGGCACCACGCATCTCTATAAACACACCCTAAAATCCCTTGAGTGAACCATCAAGCATACGCACAGCATCACCGGGCTGAAATGGTGAGGCCGGATTGCTGCATACCGAAATAGAACCCTGATCATCGTGCTGGCTACGTAGCATTTCAATCACCGCGTCAGGCACAGGCGGATAGACATCGCCAAAACGTACCGGCGCCAGTACCCCGACAGTACTACGAATCGTGGTCCAGCGCTGCTGTTCCCTATTTAGTGTGCGATGTTTTTCAGTCGCGCTTCCAGATGTGCCACACGGGCATTGAGCGCATCGAGCTCCTGCCGGGCTTTGTTTAGCATGGCTTCCTGAACCTGCATGCGTTCGTGGGTGACGACATCAAATTGGGATAATGCGCCTTCGACGATACTGCGCACCTGCGCTTCGGCACCCTGCTTCAGGCCGCCAATCATGCGGATGCCGCCAGCGATTTTTTCCGCAATATCATCCAGAGGTTGATTGTTGTTTGTCATACTATTGCTCCAGTTGGTAAAATCATTTTTTCTTTTTTTTGTTAATGACGCCTTTCAAATAGGCCATTTTTCCCGATGGCATCTTCACTTTCAACCATCCCTTTGCGCCAGTTCTATGGGCATCCAGTCTTGCACCTGCCCTATACCAACCCAAACGCTTTGATTGAACGGTAGGTTTGGCGCGCAGATTGTGAAGGTTACCTCGCTGGAATTTTGCATGGGCAGGCAACTTTTTCAATTCAGCCTTGATCATCTGGATGATAGCGCGCTCCACCGAATCTTTTCTCATGGTGGATCTCACCTTAACATATACCGTCGTCAAATGTTCCGTCTGTTTGGTCAGGGTTATTTCTCCATCCAGTTTATTGCTATTGAGCGCGATGTCATAGCCGCCATCATCCAATATTTCCAGCATATCAACATCAAGCTGCATTTCTTTCAGTGAACGCTGGGTAGCGGCCAGCAACCGATGCATACTGGCAGCGAAGCTTTCTTCCTCACCTGAAAACTGATCGGCCACCACGCCATACATAGCGCCCGGAATGGCAGATACAGCAGCTACGCCTGCACAGCTGGATAGCCACAGTGTACTCAGCACTGCCACGATATAAGCTGGGCGGAACTTCATTCGCCCCATTTTTGGGCCTCGGGATTGGCAAAATCAAGGTGATCAAGAACGCGATCCACCAGAAAATTAATGATATCGTCCAGTGTTTCCGGCCTGTGATAAAAGCCGGGCATAGCCGGTATGATGTCGGTACCCATACGGGAAAGTTTAAGCATGTTTTCAAGGTGAATACTGGATAAAGGTGTTTCCCGAGGCACAAGAATCAATTGTCTGCGTTCTTTGAGCATCACATCGGCGGCTCGTTCAATCAGATTATCCGAAGCGCCACTGGCAATGCGGGCCAACGTCCCCATGGAGCACGGAATAACGACCATTTTCTTAATCCCCGCCGAACCTGATGCGGCAGGAGAAAACCAGTCATCAAGCGTATAGCAGCGCATCAGATCACCAGAAACATTCAAATACTCAGCCAGAGCAGGTGTCAACGATGCCATTTCAGGTAAGCTCAGGTCGGCTTCCTGTTTCAATACCACGCGGGCCGCATCGGATAACAGGATATGTTGAAATATCCCGGCATTGGCCAGGCGCTGGATCAGGCGCAGCGCATAGGCTGCACCGGAAGCGCCGGTGATGGCGACAATGACAGATTCATGTGTAGCTGATTTCATAAACTATGTGGCCTCATCACTTTTTCTCTTGAATAACAACATGACGGATTCTATCATGTTGTTATTCATTCGTTGGATTTTCGCAACGCGATATACGTCGCTATTCATGCAAATTTAAACGGTTTTTCAACAGGATACTATATCTGTTATCACATTGAAAAACTTTCACCCAGGTATAAACGGCGCGCATCCGGATGATTGATAATTTCATCGGCGCTGCCATGCACCAGAATCTGGCCGGAATTCATCAGATAAGCATGATCGCAGATGGATAATGTATCCCGTACATTATGATCGGTAATCAGAACACCAATGTCCTTGCTGCGCAATTCGGCGATAATATGCTGGATATCTTCCACCGCAATCGGGTCAACGCCCGCAAAGGGCTCATCAAGCAACAGGAATTTTGGCTTAGTGACCAGCGCACGGGCAATTTCCGTACGCCGGCGCTGACCGCCGGACAGGGTAAATGCCTTCTGATGTTGCACCGCCTCAATACCCAAATCAACCAGCAGAGCTTCCAACTCCTCTTCAACCTGGATATCCGGCATATTCAGTGTTTCAAAAATAGCCAGCAGATTCTGGCGCACTGTCAGTTTACGAAAAATACTCGCTTCCTGCGGCAAATAACCAATCCCTCTGCGCGCGCGCAGATGCATGGGTAAAGCGGTGATATCCTCATCATCCAGACTGACCTTGCCATCATCGGCAGCAATCAGGCCGCAGACCATGTAAAAGCTGGTGGTTTTGCCTGCCCCGTTCGGCCCAAGCAGACCAATGCACTGACCGGAATGGACATCGATACCGACATGATTTACAACCTGCTTGTTGCGGTAGCTTTTACACAAGCCTGTTGCTGAAAGATGGTGCGTGCTCACGGCTGTTTACCTGTGTCGGGTAACAGATTGCTGCTGCTATCGCCGGATTCGATGGTCATATGCGTTCTGCCGCCTTTGGACGGCAGCACAACGGTTTTATCCCTGGTCATATCATGCGTAATTTTCTCGCCTTCAACACGGTTGCCATCCTGCTCCAGCACAGCATTTCCAATCAGCATCAGGGAGTTTTTAGCTTGATTCAGCACTGCCTTGTCGGCAGTACCCCGGGCTTTGCCATGGTGTAGCCGGATATTGCCAAATGCTTCAGCGCGATCGATCCCCTTATCCTTATAATAAACCACCAGACGATCACAATCGAGTTCAAAATCGTCCCTGACCAGATGTACTTGCTCGGTGAAAATGACCTGACTTGTTTTGTGATA
Organism: uncultured Zetaproteobacteria bacterium; assembly: GCA_913056285.1. Classification (GTDB taxonomy): domain Bacteria; phylum Pseudomonadota; class Zetaproteobacteria; order Mariprofundales; family Mariprofundaceae; genus Mariprofundus. Next base: position 8,605 of record CAJXNE010000027.1, read on the forward strand.
GACAGTCATTTTGCCTGATTCAATCTGCACGACTCCAGCCCACAGTCTGGCTGGCATAAAACCGATCATCAGCATAACGATGATCGGCAACAGCATACGTTGAATAGTCATTTTGATACTCCCTGCCAGGCTACGTCCGTATCCTCAATCCAGATTCCGTCTTCTACATTGACCTCTTCAGTAGCCCGATGCAAGTGCATATTTTTCCCATGCGCCTTAATCGTTTTTCCCCAAAGCCTGAATGTTCCGGGAACCTGAATTTCATCCTTTCCACTGTCGTAGATCAGCAATTCGTTCTGCATTGTCCAGTCGTCAAAAAACACCATGACATGATCCTCGAAACGCACATTGCGCTGGACAGCTTCAAACCATGCCTGCCTGCTTTTAATTTTGATTTCCTTCCCGTTTTCCGTATACAGGTTCAGAACAGGATTGCTTAAGCGCATTTTACCATCCAGTTGCTGGCTGGCTTCATCTGCCCGTAACTGCCATGTAATTTTTCCATCTTTTCGTTCAACGATCACCGGGCTTTCCACCTGGGTTTTCGGCTCTTCTATTGTTTTGGCTGGCTCAGCCTGTTTTGGCCCACCGGTTTGCATCAACACAATCGCAACGACAATGCTACCCAGTGAAATAAGCAGACTGCCCCATTTCAGGCTGCGCCATGTTTTTGTTTGCATCGGTTGTCTGTATTTAATCTGGCTGGTGATGCCAGCCGCAATCAGATGACGTCGTGTGATAGCGCGATTCAATGACATCATCCCATGCTCCTGTTGCCAGTATCAGGCCTTCAGCAGCTTGCCGAATCGCGCCGTGCCCGCCGCCCTCATCTGAAACCCAGTCCACATGAGAACATACTGCATGATGCGCATCGGCAGGCGCCAGACTCAGAGCGCATAGATACATCGGCGGCAAATCCAGCACATCATCACCCATCATGGCGCAGTGTTCAGCCGCAATGCCCGATTCCTGTTCCAGACTGGCCAAACCTTCAGCCTTGTTCAAACAGCCCTGTATGACAAACTCGATACCCAGATCACGAGCGCGGACAGCCACGACTTCGGATGAGCGACCAGTCATAATGGCAATTTTAATACCGGCGCGTTGCAACATTTTAATGCCGTGACCATCACGCACATTGAATGCTTTCCATTCATCGCCTCGCCCGTCCATCACAATGGAGCCATCGGTCATAACGCCATCGACATCCAGAATCAGCATGCGGATATTGCTTGCCATACTGAACGGGAAATCATAGCCAATTCTCTGCCCCAGTTTATTCTGCGTTGCCGTTGTCAGAGTCATCTGGCCTCTCCTTGTAAAATATCGTGCATGTGCACCACCCCAATCGCGCGTCCGGCTTCATCACAGACAAACAACACCATAATTTTCCGCATTTCCATATCATGCAAAGCTTCACTGGCCAGCTTGTCTGCTGCAATCGTGGTCGGCTCGGGGTGCATATGAACACGCACCGGCGCTGTGATATCCAGATCACCGGATTCGAGAATACGGCGCAAATCGCCATCGCTCAGGCAGCCGATCAGTTTACCATGCTCAATGATGCCGGTAATACCGAGGCGGTGGCTGCTCATACTCATAATCGCATCGCGTAAGGAGGCATCGGCTGTGACCAGCGGCAAAGCATCACCACGATGCATAACATCGGCCACGCGCAACAATTTACGGCCCAGACTGCCAGCCGGATGCACGCGGGCAAAATCTTCTTCTTTAAAACCACGCTGTTTGAGTACGACAACCGCCAGTGCATCTCCCAGAGCCAAAGTGGCTGTGGTGGATGCAGTCGGCGCCAGATTCAGCGGGCAGGCTTCCTTATCAACGGGAATGTGTAGCACCACATCGGCATATCGGGCCAGTGTCGATTCAGGATTGCCGGTGATGGCGATGACCCTTGCGCCACGGCGGCGAATTTCGGGCAGCAAGCCACACACTTCGGCTGTTTCGCCGCTATGCGATAAAGCGAGCACCGCATCCTGCCCGGTGATCATGCCCAGATCGCCATGTTGCGCTTCCGCCGCATGCACAAAAAAAGCAGGTGTGCCGGTAGAAGCAAATGTAGCGGCAATTTTTTTTGCGATGATGCCGGACTTGCCCATGCCGACGACCACCAAACGACCTTCCAGCTTCAAAATAGTATCGATGGCCTGCAAAAAAGCCGACCCCAGCACTTCATGCTGGGCCTGGATGGCGGCAATTTCGATATCCAGAACCCGGTGAGCCTTGTCCAGCCATGTTTGCTGCTGTGGCGTAATCGTTGATTGATTCATGCGTATCTTAACCCCAGTTCACAGCAGACGATGATTGCTTTAACAGACCCAACAAAGGGGCGGTTTGCTGCATAAAACGATCGCGTTCCGCTTTTGCGACAGGTCTGGCGGGTGGATGTTTTACAGTCAATGGATTGACTGCCCGGCCACGCACACGAAACTCAAAATGAAGATGCGGGCCGGTAGCCAGCCCGGACATGCCGACGTAACCGATCACTTGCCCCTGCCGGACATGCTTGCCCCTTTTCATACCACGCGCAAAACGGCTCATATGCGCATAGGCGGTAGAATGTTGGCGATTATTGTGCCGAATCAGAATAAAGCGGCCATAGCCGTGTTTCCAGCCTTTGAAGGCGATATAGCCCTCACCGATGGCATGCACAGGCGTACCTCGCGGCGCGGCATAATCGACGCCGCGATGGGCGCGGGTATAGCCAAGGATCGGGTGTTTGCGGCGCAGCGTGAAGCGGGATGAAATGCGCGTGAATTTAACCGGCGCTTTCAGATAGGCCTTGCGCATGCTTTTGCCATCCGGCGTAAAATAATTTACGTCGCCATTGATCTGCTGATAACGGATTGCCTGATACTGCTTGCCCTGATTGACGAATCGGGCGGCAAGTATACTGCTCTCCAGAGGTTTACCTTCATCATCAAAGCGTTCTTCATAGATCACCTTGAAAGTATCGCCACTGCGCATATCGCGCGCGAAATCAATATCCCATGAGAAAATATTGACCAGGTTCATGGTGGTGCGCTGGTCCATACCGGCGCGCTCAGAAGAGCCAAACAGACTGCCGGTAATGGTTCCCGATGCGATACGCTGTCGGGAGAATATCTTACGTTTTTCAACACTGGCCTGCCAGTCATGCGTGCCCGCATCCTGATGCAAATGCAGGCGTTCGCGGGCATCCATATTGTAATAAAAATCAGTGCCTGTGGCATTATCAACGCGCTTAAAAACCTGACCGACGCGCACACTTTTCAACTGATAGCTGGCATTTGCGGCCAACACCATACGATGGCTTTCCACATTACCAAAGCCAAGGCGCTGTAGTACGGCAACGGCATTATCTCCCGAGTGAAGACGTTCACTGCGAATGCGCGAAGCCGGAGTGATCGCACTCGGGTGTAAATCTGCCTGTAGCCACTCTTCGTGCGGTATACTCATGCGCGCGCGCGCATCCTGGCCAGCGCCACCGATAAACAGCAGGATTAGCATAAACCCGGCCAGCGCGCCCAACAGCGGGTACCAGCGAGCTGAGGGAAACGAAAGCCTGGCAGCCTTATTCTTTTTCACGCCATCAGGGCTGGCTAACGGTTTATCCGGGAAACCATCCGAAAAACCATCTGAAAAATCGTCTGAAAAATCTTTTTTAGATCTGTTGGGCACAATATCTCCTTGCGGCTGCCAAGCTTAAGTCCGCCTCATTGCTTGTCAAAGTTTGAAACGGCAGCATTTCGCTCCCAAACAGTAGATCAGCAGGAGTGGAACATGCCCAGTTTTGATATTGTCAGCGAAACCGATATGCAGGAAATGAGCAATGCAGTAAATCAGGTGGTCAAAGAAATCACCACCCGTTATGATTTCAAGGGTAGTAAAGCCAGTATTGAGCTGGCTGATAACAGCATCACAGTGGTCGGTGATGATATCAATAAACTTAATACCGTCACAGAGATTCTGCGCGCCAAACTGGTACGCCGCAAACTCGAAGCATCCTGTCTTGAATATCAGGAAGCCGAAGATGCCAGCGGCGGATGCAAGCGACAGCTTATTCTGATTAAACAAGGTGTGAGTATTGAACTGGCAAAGAAAATCGTCAAAGCTATCAAACAAGAAAAGATGAAGGTACAAGCTTCCATTCAGGGAGAGCAAGTGCGCGTGACCGGAAAAAAACGCGATGATCTGCAAGCAGTCATGGCGCTGGTGCGTGGCATGGACAGTGACAGGCCGTTGTCCTTCTCTAATTTCCGGGATTGAAGATCGTTGATCGGTGATACCTGCTTCGCTCTGCACTGCATCACATGAGCATGAGAGCCAACGCGCATCGATTTTATCTTGTGCTGTTCGTTTATCTGGCCGGATGTGCGCCGCAGTTCACTGCAGCGCATGCAGATCAACACATCGCTTCTGTTAGAGTCGCTTCTGTCACAGAAAAAAGCTTTATTTCGTTCGATGGCACAACCCTGCCGTTGCGTCAGTGGCTGCCAGCCGGAAAACCCGAAGTAATTGTCATTGCCTTGCACGGATTTAATGATTATTCGCTATTCATCGACACTGCCGCGCATTTTTTCACCGACCACGGAATGGCTGTTTATGCCTATGATCAGCGAGGATTTGGACAGTCCGCCAATCGAGGGCGATGGCCGGGTAAAGACACCCTGGCGCATGATGCGCGGGCTTTCATCAAGGCTGTGCATAGGCGCTACCCGCACACGCCTTTATTTTTGCTTGGCCACAGCATGGGCGCTGCTGTCGCCCTGCTTACGCTGAGTACAACACCAACAAATGTGGATGGCGTGATTCTGGCAGCGCCGGCGATTTCCGGCTGGAGCACCATGCCATGGTGGCAGCGTTGGGGATTAACAATGGCGGCTTACACCATGCCGTGGAACACCTTTACCGGCGAATCACTGCACATTGTCGCATCGGATAACCGGGATATGCTGATTGCACTGGGTCGCGACCCGCTGGTGATAAAAAAAACCCGCGTCGATACCATTTACGGCTTGGTAAATTTAATGGATGCCGCTTATCGCTCGGCAGATCAACTGGCCATACCCGCGTTGATTCTCTATGGTGATAAGGATGAAGTCATTCCCCGCGAACCGGTGATGGAGACTTTCGCTCCACTGGCCCGTGCCAAGGGGAACATTCGATTCCAGCGCTACAAAAACGGCTATCACATGCTACTGCGTGATTTGCAGGCCAACGTGGTATGGCGGGATATCATCGTCTGGATTCACAACAGAAAAGCCATACTGCCATCGCAACAACAGGATCTGTCCGGTTCAGGGCAATAAGTGTCTATTTTTGATGAAGTCGTAAAAAGTCCATCCATGGCCTTTTTACTTCCGGAAAGCAAAAAACGTGGTTTTCACTTTCCTTACAAATCAACCCCTTGCATTGCAAGCTATTGATTTGCGCGCCCGCCCATGGGCGCGATGATGACTTCATCATGGTTCATATACCGGAGGAAAAAGCCCATGTCCGACTGTCTGTTCTGTAACATTGCTTCCGGAGCCATTGCGTCCGGCAAAGTATTTGAAGACGATGATGTGTTCGCCTTCAAAGATATTCATCCGAAAGCGCCGACGCATGTACTGGTGATTCCTAAAATACATATCGCCACATTGGCCGATTGCGACAACCCCGCCATGTTAGGCATGCTGATGGATCGGGTGCGCATGATTGCCGATGATGTGCTGCATCTGGCAGCAGGCTATCGCGTCGTCATCAATGTACGTGAAGGCGGCGGCCAGGAAGTGTTCCACCTGCACATCCATATTCTCGGCGGTAAGAAACTGCCGTTTTGAGCCGGCATCGCAGACGTCCGCATGCCAGACTGACAGGACTGCACGATAATCTGGCCGATATTCTGGGAAAAGAGTCCTTACAGCAACTTATCGGCATTGCTCGCATGCGCCGTGCGTGGCCATATATAGTAGGGGACATGATGGCCATGCGTACAGAGCCGCTACAACTCGAAAAACTGGCCGATGGCGGCGTCTGCTTGTGGGTCGCTGTGGATCATTCCATTATGGCTCAACAGATTCGTTTTCTCAGGGATGATATCCGCAAAGCATGTTATAAACATGCCGGCATGACCGATCTTCACCGCATTCGTTCACGTATTCAACCCGGCGCAGGCATCAAACCGAAGCAAAAACCCGGCAAGCCGACTCCGTTATCCCTGACACAAAAGCGCAGGCTTGCGCAAGACGTAGCCAGCATTAAGGATTCAGCACTCAGAAAGGCGGCTTTTCAGGCGCGCATGTCGCAAGTGATGTATGCCGAGTCAAACGATTCTTCCAGCACAGATTGATGCGAGACTGATGCGAGATTGATACGAGGTTGATAACGATGAAAAAATTGATCCTGTTTATGATGATTGCCGGTTTTGGCTTATCCATGCTGGGGTTGGCTGATGATGCCGATGCCCGCCGCTTTGGCGGCGGCATGAGCTTTGGCAAGCACCGCTCGGTGAAACCGCCATCGCAGTCGCGTATGTTCAATCAGCGACAGGCCACCCCGCAAAAATCAGCTGCCGCAGGCCAGCGCGGTTCAGCCCGTACCGGCATGATGGGCATGCTCGGTGGCCTTGCACTGGGTGGCCTGTTGGGGTCTCTGTTCTTTGGCGGCGCATTTGAGGGCATCAACCTATTCGATATTCTGATGATTGGCGGTATCATAGCATTGCTACTGATGTTTCTTCGCAGGCGCACTGCGGTCAGTCAGCCTTCATTTGCAGGGGCTGGATCATCCTCGACGCGTGATTATGCGCAGAGCTTTTCCACGCCCGGTGCTGCCGACCATGATGCGTCGATCAATGATACGCCTGACGAACCGGTTGGCGCCGCCCTGCGCCCTGATATCAATGCAAAGCATTTCATCCCTGCTACCAAAGAAATTTATGTACGCATGCAAAAAGCATGGGACAACAATGATATAGAAGATATTCGTAAATTCTGTACGCCTGAAATTGCTGAACGCATCGGCCACGATATGAAACCGGGTGAAACCAATCGCACCGAAGTGGCGACCCTGAATGCAGACATTGCCGATAGCTGGATTGAGTCTGATCTGGAATGGGTGGCGGTTAACTACACCGCCATGCTACGTGAAAAAACACTCGATGACGCCGGTTCCACGCTTGATGACCAGACTGCCGAAGTCAATGAAGTCTGGATATTCCAGCATGCCCCCAAATCTGATGATCCAACATGGTATCTGGCCGGCATCCAGCAAGCCAGTTAATCGCTACGTTCAAAACATAAGATCCGTGCGCGTTAAGTTGATGGCCGGGTTCGGCTATAGCTTGCCTGTGTGGATATCTGACTACAAGGCGGCACTGCTATAACTGGCCACCAAGCGATGGCTTGCGCCGGGGGCGAGTTGTACGACATCATCAGCGGCATTGGTGGTTTCCACGCATAACATATGCAAATACCCGTCTTCGCCCAGATCACCCATCTTCGCTGCCGTTTCAAGCCACGGAT
>CAJXNE010000028.1 GCA_913056285.1 uncultured Zetaproteobacteria bacterium
CGTAGCTTCTGATAACTTTGCATCATAAATCGATGTTTCCGCTTCGCCGGCCAGACCGACCGTCCAGAACCCTTTATCCTGCATTTTTTTGATGCAGCGCGTTAAATTGGTTACCTGCAGCACAGGCAATCGAGCCAGTGCTCCGCAGGCAGATTTCGCCACCACCGGCGAAGCAAGATCGGCCGCGTGATCCCTGGGCACTATCACCGCCACGCAACCCGCCGCCTCAGCCGTACGCAGGCAGGCACCCAGATTATGCGGATCAGTAACCTGATCGAGCAATAGCGCCAGCGGATTTTTCTCCATATCCAGCGCCTCAATCCAGTTTTCAAAGGAAACCGGTTGCACTGCATCTGCCGACGCCATCTTTGCCACCACGCCCTGATGCGGCACGCCTTCGGCCAGACGCGCCAATGCCTGTTTCGGTACAAAGGAAAAACGGATGCCGTTTTTTCTGGCCAGGTGAATTAATTCGTTGAGGCGGGGGTGACGCTTGCCTTTTTCAATCAGCAACTCTTCAATTGCAGCGCCCGCATCAAGCGCATGTTTTACCGGATGAATGCCGGCCAGAATATCAGCCACAGTCGTTATCCATACTGGCTCCTGAACGCATCCACAAATGCACTGAACATGTCAGCCGGCAAATCATTGATGCCAGCCGCCGCCTTGCGACCACCGCCAGTCGGAAACTGCATGCATAGCTCGTCCGCCCCGGTTTTTTTATTCAACGGAGCGCGCACGCTGATGCGATAGTTTCCGTTCGGCAGCACTGTCATCAAGGCATGTGCCCGTTGCGGAGCGCCACGCGCCAGTTCATTGCCGAACACGCCGGATACGCGCCGCGTCCACGCCGAATCCGGCAAGGTGATAACTTTTATTGCATCTTCCTCGATTTCGGCAGGCAGCTCTCTGGCCTGTGCGATATCGGAGGCGAATCCATCTGCCAATGTTTGATAAGCACCGGATGACGATACGAAATCGAACGGGTTGTCGTAAGCGCTAATTTCGCGATACAGGTCATCCGGCGCGAAATAGAGGTCATCCAGCGTTACGCCGTAACCATTATAATTGATCAGCGTGCCCAAATGTTCGAGTTGTCGAATCTGCACATCCGACACATTCAACGGAACGGCCGCAGCCCGGGCCGCATCGTATAGATTATCGCCGAATGCCGCCGCCACGGCCCAGGGCAGGTAGGCGCCATCCAGATAATGATTCACTAATAAGCTGGTGCAGGTATCGGCGGATGTATCGATATGCGCCTTGAGGAAGTTGGAGGCCGGCATGTCTCCTGCAAAATGATGGTCGAAATATTGAACATCAGCGCCTGCAGCAAGCAATCGAATCAGATCATCACGATTTTTGTCCAGCGAAATATCCAGCACAGTTACCTGATCGCCTGCTTCGGCATTGACCCGTTTGAGCAGCGTAATATCTCTTTTGACGCCGGTCACCAGTTCGGCCTGGCGTGGCACCGCCAGCCTTAGCTGGTGCAGCGCACAGATACCATCGGCATCTCCATTAAATACGTCGAAACTTTTCATCCCCGAAAACTCGGCAACTCGGCAAGCAAAAGCAACCTGTTTGGTTTTCCGGTTTGGTTTTCAAGCAGTGTCTCAATACCAGCCGTTTTCCTTGAATGAGAGTACTTCTTTACCGGCAATCAGGAAATGATCGAGGATTTTAATCTCCAGTGGCGAACATGCATCTGCCATACGGCGGGTCAGGTCAATATCTTCCTGACTGGCGCGTGCGGTGCCACCGGGGTGATTGTGAAATAGAATCAACCCCTTGGCATCGAGTTCCAACGCTCGTTTCATCAGGTTGCGCGGATAGATTGCGGTACGATCCACCGTGCCCTCGAATAGAATCTGGGTGGCAAGGTGGCGATGTTGCTGGTCGGTAAACACAGATCCGAAACATTCCATGCCACGCCCCTGAACCAGCATGCGCAAATGCGCTTTCACCTTTTCCGGGCGATCAAACACTTTCTTACCGGGCAAGTCGGACGCCAGGTAGCGTATTTCGACGTGTCGGATCAAGGTCAGGAATACCGCGCCTTTTTCGCCAACGCCCACCGTTTGAGCAAGCTCCGCCACGCTTGCATCAAATACGCCAGCCAGCGTACCGAATGTTTTCAGCAATCGCTTGGCAATCGGTTTCACATCGACACGCGGAATGGCATAAGTCAGCAACAACTCCACCACCTCGTAATCGTGGAATCCGTCAAATCCATGCTCTGAAAAGCGCTGTCTCAAACGCTCCCTGTGCCCTTTTATGCTCTCATCCATATAGCCCAGAATGACTGTTTCATGAGCCATACACAAGATAATTCAACTGTGATGGATAATTTTTGTTCGACAGCGCCCATGTACGCAGATTACACTCTAGCCATGCGACATTTGAGACATCAGTTAATCGAACTGCTTGATCAGGCTCGCCGCCAGCACCGTATGGATGCGGTTCAGCCGCGTTTAATGGCTGCGCTTGTGCAGGATTTTCTCACCTTGCTGCCCAAGGGTAAAAGTAAGCGGGTGGAAATGCGTGGTCGCACGCTTAGCCATGGTAATCTGCATCGCCACATTTTTACAATTCGCTGCCCTGATCAGGCATTTTATCTGGATGCGATCAAGGGCTATTTGTTGCGCAAAGGTATTCAGCCCATAGGCCAGCAGACGATGGTGGCGCGTATGGCTTGCGGTCCGGATGGTTGCGATCTTGAATTGCAACAACCGGATATCCATGACGAAGACAATTTTATGTTTATTGCTGTACATATCTCGGCGACATTGATGCCTGAAGCCGAGCCGATCAGGTTGGATATTCAGGCTATTCTGCAATCGGTTGATCTTTCGGTGAGCGATTTCATGGACATGCGAAAAGCTATTGCGCAATACACCGCTCGCCTGATGCCTGAAAAACCGGATGCCGCATCTCTGCTGGACTGGATGAATGACAACCATTATCTGCTGTTCGGAATCCATCAAGGTGATAAACGCATGGGGCTGGTGCGCAACAAACGCGTGTTCAACCGTGTTGTTCCCGGGCTACTGGATGACATTGCAGCATCTGCGCCTGCAACTTCACCGGGGCTCACGTGGCTGAATCTGGCTTCGGCGCAACATTTTCTTTATAGCGCTGCCAGCATTGAGGTGTTGCAAATCTGTTGGAGCGGAACGGATGGTACACTCGAATGCGCGCTGGTCATTGGCCATTGCTCGCGCAGCGCCAGCTTTGCCAACGCCAGTTATTTGCCGATCATGGCCGCTGACTGGCGCCAGCTGGCTGCCGACCCGCTGCTGCAGCATTCCGCTTTTTATCGGCGCGAAATTCGCACGCTGTTTGATCGCGTGCCCAAGCGTATTCTGTTGACTACGAATGCATCCAACTGGCTGGAGCCGCTTAAATCCATTATTGATCTGGCCGACCCGATGCAGGTCGTCGTATCTGTACTGCCCTCGTTGCATGGCAATCTGGACAGCCTGATGGTTGCCATGACAAACAAACGCTACGGCCCGACCGTGTTGGGGCGTATGTTCGATGCATTGCAAGAGTCCGGGTTGATCAGCCATGGACATGAATCCTTCGGCATTGGCCCACACCGCATCATTTTTATCGGCATCGAAAAAAACAGCGCCTCCATCAGCCCAAAAAAGCTGCATGAATTGATTCGCCATTGTATTATTTTCTGGAAAGATATCGCCAAGGCCGAAGTGCTCAGGCATGCCGGTCTGTTTGATATTCCCGCCACGTTGCAGGAACTGGAAACCATTCCTCCACTATATCAGGAACTATTCCCGCCAGCCCAGTTTGCGCGCGATATTCAAATGCGGCGGCGCGTGCTGGCTAATGGCCGTAGCAGCGTACATGTTACGCCAGCGCACAAACACAATGGCGACAGCGATGGCATACACAGCGACAGCATCGAGTTGCGCATCTATTCTATTGAACAACCGTCACTGGGTGGTCTGGTTGATTTGATTCGCGCCTTTGATCTTGACCCGGTCGAGGAAGCGGTGGTGCCGTTCGGCAAGGATCCGGGCTGTGCTGATGGATCGGGTTGCACCGACACAGCCGACAGCGATTGCGGCTGCATTCATATTTCATCGCTAACCTGCCTAGCCCCCCGCCGCCTGGATAAAGACGATATCGGCCGCCTCAGGCGCGCTCTGGAGATGGTGCTCAATGGCGATGCTGATCGCGATCCCGCCAATGCATTGGTTATCCTCGGCGGCCTTGATATCGATGCAGTCGCCATTCTGATTGCGCTACGCAATCATTTGATCCAGTTGTTGCCAGATGCCGCCAAGCTACCCTTAACCGATATGATGTTGCGACATGCATCTGTTTCGGCCTGCCTGCACCATTTGTTTGCAGCCCATCATCTGCCGGCCATGCCGGATACATATCTGGCTGAATCACGCGATGCTTTCCATCAGTCCATGCAGAGCGTCGCATCCCTGACTGATGACCGCTGGTTCCGCGCACTGGCCGAACTGGCCGATGCATCGCTGCGCACCAACGCATTTATTCGCGAAACCGGCGTGCCGCTTGGCATCAAAATCGATTCGCAGCAACTGAGCTTTGCGCCGCATCCGAAACCCTTCCGTGAAATTTTCGTGCACGGCGTGCATGTCGAGGGCGTGCACCTGCGTGCCGGACCGATTGCGCGGGGCGGCTTACGTTATTCGGATCGACCGGCGGATTTCCGCACCGAAGTACTGGAATTGATGAGCACTCAAACCATCAAGAATGGGCAGATTGTACCGATTGGCTCCAAGGGCGGCTTTGTCATTCGCGGTGGTTCCGGGCCTGATTTTGTGTTGCAGCAATACCGTTTGTTTATCCGCACGCTGCTGGCTTTGACCGATAATTTGCAGGACGGAAAAACCGTGCCGCCGGAAGGCATGGTGATTGCACCGCAAGATGCAGACGACCCTTATTTTGTGGTCGCCGCAGACAAGGGGACGGCGCGTTTCTCCGATGACGCCAATGAAGAATCCCAAGCTGCGGGATTCTGGCTTGATGATGCTTTCGCCAGTGGCGGATGCCACGGTTATGACCACAAGGTGGTCGGCATCACCGCGCGAGGAGCCTGGGTATGCGCCGCCCATTTGTTCGCCAGACTGGGGCTGGATGCTTATGCCGATCCAATTTCCTGCGTCGGTATTGGCGATATGGGTGGTGATGTGTTCGGCAACGGCATGCTGCTGAATCCGAATCTCAAATTGGTCGCGGCATTTAATCATCGCCATATTTTTCTTGACCCGAATCCGGATACCGCCAAATCCTTTGCTGAGCGCAAGCGGCTGTTTGCAACCGTAAGCGGCTGGGATGGATACGATGTCAAAATCATTAGCAAAGGCGGCGGTGTGTTCGAACGTAGCGCCAAGCAAATCACGCTGTCAGCCGCCGTACGCAAGGTGCTGGGTATCAGCGAAGCAACACTTTCAGGCGAGGCGCTGATTCGCGCCATTCTTGCTGCCCCGGTTGATCTGCTCTACAACGGCGGCATCGGCACCTATGTCAAAGCGGCCAGCGAAACCCATGCCGATGTACGCGACCCGGCCAATAATGCCGTGCGTATTGATGCAGAAGCACTGCAATGCCGGATTGTTTGCGAAGGCGGTAACCTTGGATTTACGCAATTGGCACGCATTGAATTTGCCGTAAACGGAGGCTTGATTAATACGGACGCCATGGATAATTCCGCTGGCGTGGATATGTCCGACCATGAAGTAAATCTGAAGATTCTGTGCACGGTTCCGGCAATGAACCTGACGGGCAGTAAACGCAACCGGCAACTGGAGCAACTCACCGATGCTGTCACCGACCAATGCCTGAGCGATAATTTGTTACAGTCACGCGCGTTAACGCTGGCGGCACTGGATGCCGAGGTCCATGCACCGCGTTTGTATCGCCTGCGCGATGGATTGGCCAACCAGGGCTGGTTAGATAGCGCAGTCGCACCGGATATTGATAACAATGAACGATTACATTTACGGCCACAGCTATCGATTCTGCTCGGCCAGGAAAAGAATCGCATTCATGCGCACTTATCCGAGGCTGCATTTCACACTATCAGCGCTTTCAGCCCGACGATGCTACAGAATTATTTTCCGCCTGCGCTGCACAGGCGCTTTGGCGCACATTTCTCTGCTCACCCCCTTGCCAGCGAGATTATTCACACCCAGGTGGTCAATCATATCGTCAACCATCTGGGTTTATGCGCCGTCCACCACCTGGAAACACTGCTGGATGCATCCACCAGTCATATTGTCGAAGCATTATTGATTGCTGAAGCGCTGCTGGACATTGCACCGTTAAGGCAAGCCATTTGGCAAGATGTGAGCGATGTCGCCTGGGCAACCGAACTCCTGCACCAATTACAGGAATATCAGATGCTATTTGCCGAAAACCTGTTACGCCTGTGTCCGGTTGAAAAACTCGACATGGCATGGATTTCGCGCCATCAACGTGGTCTGATAAAATTCCAACAGGAGGCGGAATACTCAGCAGATGATGCGCTCACCTCGTGCGGGTTGAGTGATGAACATGTCCGCCATCTCGCCCTGATGCCCCAGTTGGCGCAATCGGCCTGTGCGGTTCACCTGTCTTCATCCATGAACATGAATCTCGGGCGCTGTCTGAACGCTAGTCGCGTTTGTCTGGAGATACTGCCCATTGATGAGATGGAACAACCATTACGCTCGCCCGAATGGGCTGATGATGATGCGCACATGCTGCGGCGCGAATGGCTGCACCGGCTCACCTTATTGCAAAACCGAGCCATTGCCGGTCTTCTACATAGTTCCGGGCAACAGTTTGAAGCTGTCGCCGAACAGACATGGAAACAGCATCCCTTCTGGCCCGCCATGGCCACGTACCGGCAACAACTCGAAGATACAACAACAGATCAGGAAGCCAGACGCCTGCGCCTGTTGCTGGCGTTATCCCGGCTGGAATCTATCGTCGATAGAAATTAAGTTAAAATGATGAATCGTTAAAATGATGAATCAGGTTGTTTAAGAAAACGTATTTCTTCACGGGTGGATGCTCTGTCCAGGATAGCATTACGGTGCGGATAGCGGCCAAAGCGATCTATGATCGCCTTGTGTTTGAGTTCAAATTCCAGGTTGAACTCCGCACCCGGCTGGTCAAATAATTTAACGGCCTGTGCATGGATGGCTCTGGATTCACTATGCATATAGGGCATATAAAAAAATGCCTTTTCAGGCGTTTCGAATTCCTGATCTGCACCGCGCCGTACTGCTTCCTGAGCCAGCGCGAGCGCCATGCCGTCGCATGCGAATGCTGCCGGGGTATCACGGAAAATATTTCTGGAAAACTGATCAAGGAGGAGTATCTCGGCTAGTCGGCCGGATGCATCTTCACGCCAGCAATTCAATTTGGCCGCCGCTGCATCACGATGCAGTGATCCAAAGCGATGGCAGATTTCACGATCCAGAGCATCGTCTCTTTGCCACCACTGGACAGGTTCCAGTTCACCAAACCAGAACTGCAATACCTCGGCAGAACTCATGCGAATTCGGGCAGCAACTCCGCAGCGAATACAGGCCCGTCCACGCAGACGCGGCGGTATTTTTCAGCACCTTGCTCCAGCGTTTTGACGACGCAACCAGCACAACCGCCAACGGCGCAGGCCATATGTTCTTCCAGACTAAGGTAAGTGGGCAACTCGAACTCGCGCCCAAGCCGGGCCACGGCATGTAGCATCGGGTGTGGGCCGCAGGAGAGCAATATGCAACGACTGCGTTCCTGTTCGGTCAATGCCGCCAGATAATCGTGCGCCAGACTCGGCACATGGCCTGCATAGCAGCCATAAAGCCCGGCATTGGAGGCCAGCCGGCAGGGAATATCCCTGTCCTCCAGCGAGGCGATCGATAAAATCGCATTGCCATTCACGCCCGGCAACAACATCGTCGATGGTTTCAGGGCAAAAGGAAATTCTACCTCCGAACCGGCAAAGACCACGCAGTCAGATCGGCCCTGCAATGTATCGGCAGCAAAAATCATCGGTGGAATTCCGACACCGCCACCAATCAACACATAGCGTTTTGATTCATCCGACAAATTAAATGGCTGACCGATTGGCCCCAGCAGCGGGAACACATCGCCGACAGCCCGTTCCGACAACAAGCGCGTGCCTTCGCCAATCACCTTGTAGAGCAAATCCACCGTGCCCCTGTCAGGGTCGGTCAGCATAATCGAAATCGGACGGCGTAGCGCCCGCTCAGCCGAAACACGCATATGCACGAACTGACCGGGTTGGGCTACTGCGGCGGTTTTCGGCGCATGTACCCGCATCACATACTGATCACCGGGATGGGTGACATGTGCCAGGATTTCAGCCTGTTCTTCGAAAATCGTAGCGCTCGAATCTTCAGTCACACACTTCCCCTTCAGCATACGCAATTCGGCCAGATTTCAAGGTGAGGGTCACTTGCCCTGTCATCTCCTTGCCATGCCATGGCGTATTTTTGCCTTTAGATACCAGCTTGTTGCGATCAACTGTCCATGTCGCATCCGGGTCAAACAGGGTGATATCTGCAACAGACCCGGCTGCGAGCGTGCCGCTATCCAGCCCAAGCAATCGCGCCGGATTTGCTGTCATTTTAGCCAACAGATCAGACATGGATAATACGCCATCGCGTACCAGTTGTAATGACACCGGCAACATCGTTTCCAGTCCGACGATACCAAAGGCTGCGCAGGACAGGCCGCAGCGTTTATCATCTTCATGATGCGGTGCGTGATCGGTGGCAATCACATCAATCGTCCCGTCCCGTAATCCCTCAATCACTGCCAGTCGATCGGCTTCGGTTCTGAGTGGTGGACTCATCTTGGCATCCACATTGAAACCCAGCACTTCTTCCTCGGTTAGGGCGAAGTGGTGCGGGGCGGCTTCCGTCGTGACTTTTAAACCTTCTGCTTGTGCAGCGCGCACCAGATCAACCGCACCTTTGGATGAAATATGGGCGACGTGATAACGGGCATCGATGCGGCGCGCCAGCATAATATCGCGGGCAATCATGGAATCCTCACCTTCCACCGGCATGCCGGTCACGCCGAGTTGTGTGGACACCCAGCCTTCATTGACGGCTCCACCCCTGGTTAAGTTCAGCTCTTCGGCATGCTGAATCACCATAAAACCAAAACTGGAAGCATATTCCAGCGCCTTGCGCATCACGCCTGCATGCCAGATCGGCATGCCGTCATCGGAAAAAGCGACACAGCCGGCACGCGAGAGTTCGCGCATTTCGGTCAGTTCCTTGCCATCCAGGTTTTTCGTGACCGCGCCAATCGGATGGACATCGCATAAGCCGACCTGCTGCGCTCGCGCGATAATTTGCAAGGCTACGCCAGCATGATCAATATGCGGGCCGGTATTGGGCATGCAACACATGGACGTTACGCCACCGGCCACCGCCGCGCGGGAACCGGACTCGATATCCTCTTTCCATTCCTGTCCCGGCTCGCGCAAATGCACATGCATATCAATCAAGCCCGGACACACAATTTTCCCTGTTGCATCAATCATGGTTGCCGCTTCGCCGTCGAACGCGCCCATACCGCCAATCCGCCCAGCTGTGATCCATAAATCACACACTTCATCCACCTGATTGGCCGGATCAATCACGCGACCGCCGCGAATGACCACATCCACCGCACTCATAATAAACTCCCTTGCCCACGCATGGCTTCCATCACCATTTGTTTACTGCGGCCGGGCCTGCCCAGATGCTGCTGGCCTCCACATAAAGCGGTCAGCACGGCCATGCGAATCGCCACGCCATGCTCGACCTGATCGAGAATAAGGGCGCGCGCCGAATCGGCCACATCGGTGGCGATTTCGACGCCGCGATTCATCGGGCCCGGATGCATGACCAGACACCCTTCGGCGGCTGCATTTAAGCGCTTGCGGTTCAGGCCGTAGGCTTCGTGGTATTCACGAATAGACGGAAAACAGCAGTTGTCGGTCAAACGTTCGGTCTGCACGCGCAACATATACAGCACATCCGAGCCCGGAATGGCATCATCGAATTCATGGAATACTTCACAGCCAAAACGCTCCACCTCGGCAGGCAATAGCGTTTTGGGCGCCACCAGTCGAACCTGATACCCCATCAGTCTGGCTGCCAGCAGATGCGAGCGTGCCACGCGCGAATGGGCTATGTCGCCGACGATAGTAATCGTCTTGCCGATAAAACCGCCGGCGCAGCGCAAAGTCAGCAGGTCGGTAAGTATCTGGGTGGGATGTTCATGGCCGCCATCGCCCGCATTCACAATCGAGGTATGCCCCAGGTAATCCGCCAGAAATTCGCAGGCTCCTGATACGGAATGACGAAGCACCAGCACATGCGGTTGCATCGCGGCCAGTGTCTGGCCGGTATCGAGTAGTGATTCGCCTTTTTTGGTGGCGGACGTCGAGGCGGAAATATTGATGACGTCTGCAGATAAACGTTTTCCGGCCAGCTCAAAACTGGTACGCGTTCGGGTGGAGTTTTCGAAGAACAGATTGATAATGGTCTTGCCGCGCAACGTCGGCGCTTTTTTCAGCGGTCGATGATTGATGTCGATAAATGATTCGCCGAGGTTAATCAGGTATTCGACCTGATCCGTATCCAGATCGGCAATGCCGAACAGATGATGTAAGGATTGCATTATTTCACCTGCCTTTGTTCAATAGTCCATGTGTCGCCGATCTTCAAATCGACAGTACAGTTGGCTGGTGCAATATGTTCCAGCCCGGCACAATCGGCCCGAATCGGTAATTGCCGGCCACCGCGATCTACCAGCACGGCCAATCGAATCGAGGCGGGTCTTCCATAATCGAACAACTCATCCATGGCAGCGCGAATGGTTCGACCGGTATACAATACATCATCAATCAGCCAGATATCCTTGCCGCTAACCTCGAAGGGTAATTCGCTGGGGCGTACTTCGGGGTTGGGGCCGATGGTATCGAGATCATCGCGGTAAAAGCTGATATCGAGATTACCCCTGCTGACGCTGGCCCCCCGCTGACCGAGCCGAAGTTCAATGGCATCGGCCACGCTGGCGCCGCCGCGCTGAATGCCGACCAGATATATTTCCGCACCCTGAATATTGTCGCTCATCGAATTGAGCGCTACCGCCACTGCGTTATGATCAAACAGAATCTCACTCATGATGTTAACTCCGGATGTGCAGACAGGAAATCTTCAAGAATCACGGCGGCGGCGGTTTGGTCGAGCTTTGCTTTCACCTTCTTCTCGTTCAGGCCCTGTGCATAGAGGCGCTCTTTGGCTGTCCAGGTCGATAAACGTTCATCCTGAAAGGCGACCGGCAGTAAACAGGTTGATTTCAGCTCCCGCACAGCTGCCCGCGCATCCTTCGCCTGCACGCCTTCGCTGCCATCCATGTTTTTGGGAAGCCCGGCCACAATGCCTTTGGAACCGTATTCACGAATCAGCTTTTGTAATTGCTTCGGCCAGCCCTGATCGCGCCGATGCAGGCAGGCGATGCCACGGCAGGAGTATGCCATACGGTCACAGACCGCCACGCCAATGCGCTTCATGCCGATATCCAACGCGATCAGAGGTAGTTGCAAATTTTCCGGGATAGAATCATGGGTAGAACGGGGCGCAGTGGATGCGGTATCCGGCACCGTGAAGTCAGTGGTTGAGCAGAATGCGGTTGTCATTAAATCCGAGATTCTGCAAGGTTTTCGTGCAAGCGTCCACCATGGAGCTCATGCCTGCCAGACAAGCCACCGCATGCGCGCCATCCAATTTGTCGGACTCAAGCGCATGCTGGACATAACCAATCGGGCCATCCCAGTCCTCGTGCCCTATTTCCAGCGACACAGACACTTCGATATCATACTTCGCCCATTCATCGAGTTCATCGGTCAGTAACTGATGTAATTCGGTGAGAAAGCCAGCATAAATAATGACCCTGCCGTAATCCTCACGGTGGCGAACGATGTTCAGGCACACGCTGTGCAATGGCGCGATACCGGTGCCGACGCCGATCAGATACACATCATCGCCTTTAAATCGGGTCAAATCAAAACCTTTGCCCATCGGCCCATCCACTTCCAGTATTGCGCCCACATCGACATGACACAAATAGGATGACAACGGGCCGGCATCCTTAATGAAAAATTCGTAAACTTGCGGATTTTCCGGTGTGGATGCGATGGCAAAATAGCCGGGTGCAGGATCATCCAGCCCTGGCAATCCAATCATGACAAACTGACCGGGTATAAATGAAGCCAGCGTTGTATTGATCGGCTCCAGGGTCAATTTCACCACAGTATCGCGGCAATCAGGCGCAGTCATACGGATATTTTCTTTGACCCGCATACGATATGTAGAAGAGTGTTGCACTAGAAATCGACCTCCAACTGATTATCGAAATGTTTCTCATATAAAGGTGACAATTCAGATTGGCCTGGATTTGTTCGGGAACAAGGCCAACACGCGCAGTGAGCTTTTGCACTCGAGCATGTTTGACGCGGGTATCGGGCAAATCAAGGGTGAGCTGAGTTGTTACAATAAAGAAGCTGTATTGCATAGAAGGAGCGAGCAACATGCAAGCATCAAAACATGAATCGCGCTGTCTGGAATTGAGAATTCCGGCAGATGACATGACAGAATCGGAATTTGCGATGCTGATTGGCAGCCTTAATGCCATTGGTTCAGCCGAAGAGACGCATGCAGATACCGCCTTCACCGAGCGCGTTGCATGGTTTGATATCAGTGACCACGGAAAGGAGTTGCGTTCAGCAATCAGCACGGCCCCCTTGTTACAAGGCATTGCTCCGGATCACATCAAGCTCAATACGCTGGCACAACAGGACTGGGAAACTGCATGGCAAAAGGACTGGCAGGCGAGCCCTGTCGGCCAAAGCCTGTGGGTGAGGCCTTCGTTTTGCGCCGCCCCGACTGACGGACGCATTGATATCGTGCTCGATCCCGGTATGGCGTTTGGCACCGGTACGCACCCGACCACACAGCTGTGCCTGAAAGCCATCGAACGCGTGTGCGCAGAAAAACCGCCCGCTACCCTGCTCGATATGGGTGCAGGTTCGGGCCTGCTGGCGATTGCCGCATTAAAATTGGGTGCAGGATCGGCGCTGGCGATAGATATGGAACAGGATTCGGTGGATGCGTGCAGAGCGAATGCCGACATCAACGGCGTCACGCTTCAGATACAGCTGGACGACACGCCGCCATCGCAATCATTCGACCTGGTCGTCGCCAATATTCTGGCCGCGCCGTTGGTCTGGATGGCAAAAGAACTGGCTGCCTGCGTATCCGGGCATCTGATTTTATCTGGCCTGTTGGCCGAACAGGTGGATGATGTCGCGGCAGCATATATTGCCGAAGGACTCATCGAAATGCGTCGCGACACACAGGGCGAATGGGCATCGGTAGAACTGATTCATGCGATTGATTCGCAAAAGGAGTAACACATGTCTTGGAAAAGCGTAGGAGTCGGTGCCGGAATAGGCGCGTTGTTCGGTGGACCAGTCGGGGCGTTAATCGGCGCCGGCCTTGGTTCGTGGTTCTCATCGGGCAAGAATAAACTTATGGCGCGCGTTGAAGCGCAGCAGTTATTCGTGTTTACCGCATTATTCGGCATGCTGGCCAAAATCGCCAAAGCGGATGGTGTTGTCTCCGATGAAGAGGCCAGGGTAATCAAGGCGTTTATGAATCAGATCGGTCTGGATGAGAAGGCGAAGCAGATGGCCGGTGAGATTTTCTCAAGAGCCAAGGACGATGATCATTCCGTCTATGATTACGCCTCCCAGTTTGGCGAGGTGTACGCCGGTAATAAGGACATGCGGGTGATCGCATATCGTATCCTATTTGAAGTGGCCGCCAGCGATGGTGAATTGCATCCGGAAGAAGATAAAATCCTGCACGATATCATTGCGCCGCTTGGTCTGGATGCATCCATGTATAACCTGTTTGCGGAAGAGCTTTTCGGCAAGGTCCAGGCCTTGAACGAGCATTACGAACTGCTCGACTGTACGCCGGATTCATCGGATGCTGATATTAAACGCGCCTATCGCAAAAAATGCATTGAATATCACCCCGATAAAATCATGTCCAAGGGGTTGCCAGAATCGTTTGTAACATTCGCCGATGAGCAGATGAAAATGATCACCCATGCCTATGATCAAATCAAAAAAACCAGGCCGGGGCTGATATAGTAATGATCACCTCGTAAAAAGTCCGTCCATGGTCTTTTTACTTCACGGAAAGCGAAAAGTGCGATTTTCACTTTCCTTACAAATCAACAACTTGCGTTGCAAGCCATTGATTTGCGCGCCCGTCCATGGGCGCTCTGATGACTTCTTACGAAGTCATCAGCAATGGCTGCATAAAAGGCTCACAGGCGCTTCTGATCAAGGTGGTTCAGATCAGAAACTACCCGCGCAGTGCAGCCATGCCGGCCTGGAGGCGTTTAAGTGTTTCTTCCTTGCCCAGCAAACCCAGCGTCAGATCGATGGGAGGAGATACCGGGCCACCGGAAATCAGAATGCGAATCGGTTGCGCCAGCTTACCCATGCCTACACATTCGTCTTTGCAAATGCTGCCAATCAGTTCGTGGGCTGCATCGCCGGAAAACGTATCCAGCGCCTCTACGCCAGCAATGAATTGTTCCAGCAAAGGCCATGTTGTATCACGGAAATTCTTTTTGACGGCTTTTTCCTGATATTCGCTCGGCGCTTGATAAAAGAATCGCGCTCCTTCAGCTAGATCGACAAGATTCTTTGAACGCTCCTGCAACGATGCGATGACAGGCTCCAGATCAGGGCCAGCGGACACATCCAATGCCAACAGTCGAGCCACTTCATCGACCAGATCTGCCGGTTGCGCTTCGCGCAGATAGTGGCCGTTGAGCCAGTCGAGTTTCTGCTGATCGAAACGGGCGGCAGCCTTACCCACTTGCGCCAAATCGAATAGCTCAATCATTTGTGCGCGGCTGAATACTTCATCATCGCCATGCGACCAGCCCAGGCGCGCCAGATAATTGTTCACCGCATCAGCCAGGTAACCCTGTTCGCGGTATTCTGTAATGGCTACAGAGCCATGACGCTTGGACATTTTGGCGCCATCCGGGCCATGAATTAACGGAATATGTGCGAACTGCGGTATCGGCAGATTGAGCGCCTGATAAAGCTGAATCTGGCGCGGTGTATTGTTCAGATGATCGGAGCCGCGAACCACATGGGTAATACCCATGGCGGCATCATCAATCACGACGGCCAGATTATAAGTCGGCGTACCATCGCTGCGCAGTAGAATCAGGTCATCAAGCTCCGCATTGGGGAAACTGACCGGGCCGAGTACCATATCATTGACGATGGTTTCGCCTTCATCAGGAGAGCGGAAACGAACCACATAGGGCTGATCATCCGGCTGGTCGGAGCGATGACGACAACGGCCATCATACATCGGCTTTTTGCCGGCGCTGCGCTGGGCTTCACGCATGCCATCAAGTTCTTCCCGGCTGCAATAACAGCGATAGGCGCGGTCTTTTTCGATCAACTGTTCAACCGCCCGAATATGCTCGGCCTGACGCGATGCCTGAAATACAGGTTCCTCATCCCAGTCCAGTCCCAACCAGTTTAAACCATCCAGAATCACCTGCGTGGCCTCATCGGTTGAGCGTTCCCGATCCGTATCTTCAATGCGCAGTATAAACTGGCCGCCGTGATGGCGGGCATAGAGCCATGAAAACAGCGCGGTACGGGCGCCGCCGATATGCAGCATGCCGGTAGGTGAAGGGGCAAAACGTGTACGAACGGTCATAATATCTCCTGATTGAAAAAGGCGGCGAGGCTATCCTGATAAAAGCGTGATTTCATCCGTTTCCCCTATGCGTTGGCAGAAGCTGATGTGCGAGGTTCATGGGCAAGTGGTTTGCCGTCTTATTCCTTGATGAAGTCGTAAAAAGTCCGTCCATGGCCTTTTTACTTTACGGAAAGCGAAAAGTGCGATTTTCACTTTCCTTACAAAT
>CAJXNE010000029.1 GCA_913056285.1 uncultured Zetaproteobacteria bacterium
AGGATGTCCGGTTTTCGATAGTGCGTAAGCGAGTGTCATAATCATCTCCTTTTTTCAGATTATTGGTTGTTGCGGGATTCGGCGTAGTGTTTGTTGGTCATGTTCAATCTCAAAGAAGGGGTCAATGAATAGCGTTGAAGGGTTATGCAAAGGCGTTTGAATGCGACTACCCCGGCCTGAAGAGGGTCACCATTCTTGTAGTCGTTTTGGTTGAGCTGGTATTCTCTCCGCTTGTGGGGGCTGGGGCTGATGCCGCAGGTAAGGGTGTCATTCACATTAGCATTACAGACATCCGGCCACAGAAAAGCGGTGCCATGGTTATCCTGTTGTATGATCGTTCGGGCTGGCTCGATGCGTTGAAGGCGATTCGCCATGTTGAGGTTCCGGTGGATGGAAAAGTCGCGCTTGATTTCACCCTGACGGGTATACCATATCCTGCGACCTATGCGGTGCAGATATTCCTGGACAGGAACGGTAACCACAAACTGGACATGCACTGGTTCCCTTTGCCCGGCCCCGATGAGCTCTACGGCTTTTCAAACCATTACAAGCCTTTCGCCAAACCCGACTTCCTCAAGGCGAGCTTCCCGCTAAAGACGAGTGAAATGATGTTGCAAGTGAACATGCGCAACTAAGCCGATGCCCTGCTTGAGTCGATAAAAATGGCCGGGGTAAATCGGCGTAAGGAATTAGCACAAGTATTACGGGGCTTGTTTAGCCGCTCTTGATGCCTTATAACGGTGGCTGGCGTGAGTACAAAAAAAAGCAAGGAGGATCAGCAAATGATGCAACAGCGCGCGGTTCTGGCAGGTGGATGCTTCTGGGGGATGCAGGATCTGATCCGAAAAATACCCGGCGTGATTTCCACCAGGGTAGGGTATACGGGTGGCGATGTTCCGCATGCTACCTATGGCAATCATGGCACCCATGCCGAGGGCATTGAGATTATCTTTGATGCAGAAATCTTATCGTATCGCAAACTGCTGGCGTTCTTTTTCCAGATTCATGACCCGACCACAGTCAACCGGCAGGGCAATGATCGCGGCTTGTCTTATCGCTCTGCTATTTATTATGCCGATGAACAACAAAAGCAGGTGGCTGAAAAAACCATTGCCGATGTGAATGCCAGTGGCCTGTGGCCGGGCAAGGTAGTCACGCAGCTTGAACCCGTGGGTGATTTCTGGGAAGCCGAGGCTGAACATCAGGATTACCTGCTGCTTACGCCCGGTGGCTATACCTGCCATTATCCGCGCCCGGGTTGGGTGCTGCCTGAACGTAATCAAACCTAGCCCGGATTGATGATGAAGCTACTTGGCAACTGCTCCTGCTTGCTACAATCCCCTGGGTTCGACAGGCTTGCAAGGTGAAGCTGATGTCCATATTACGGTTTGTTTTGCATACCACGATGTTGTTATTTATGTGTCTTTTTGGAGTATCGCAGGCAATGGCTACCGAAGAACCAAAATTTGATATTCTTGAACAGGAAGATGACTTTCAGGTGCGCTTATATGCGCCGATGATCATTGCAGAAGTGCAGATTGAGGGTTCGCTCTCTGAGGCATCAAGAAAAGGATTCCGCTTGATTGCTGCCTATATCTTTGGCGAAAACAGCAGCCGGCAGGGCAAAGCTGAAAAGATTGAGATGACAGCTCCTGTGACCATGTCCCGCTGCTCTGAGAAAATAGCAATGACAGCGCCGGTCACCATTGAGCAAGATAAAGAAAGCTACCGCATGCATTTTGTGATGCCATCTTCTTATACAATGGATTCGCTTCCCGAGCCCAACAATTCGAAGGTCACGCTACGTGAAATCCCGGCGCAAAAATTTGCTGTATTGCAGTTCTCAGGGCTTGTCAGCGAAGATACAGTGGATGAAAAAACAGATCGCCTGTATCGATGGATGAAAAGCAAAGGCGTGCAAGCTACGGCTGCAGCCCGGCTTGCCCGCTACAACCCACCATGGACCTTACCTTTTCTCAGGCGCAACGAAATTCTTATTCCCATCCAATAGCGTTTAAGTCGGTGCCATGCATGACTTATCCGAAACAGGCTATGAAGTTTGGATACCCCGTGGATATTCTATCTTAATGCTATAATTGGCTTCGCAGAAAAGTTATCGCGTATACGGATGATTTTGATCAAACTGCTTTTGTAGGCAGCGGCCTGAACCCTGAGCCTTGAATGCATTGGTTTCAGGTTGAGCTTCGACTTACCGTATCGGGTGAAAGCGGATTCGATTGATTCGGAAAAACTCGAATTGATGGCGCGGTAATTCAAATGGAGCGGCAGCTTTGATGGCGCGGATCAGGGATGCATCGATGGCATCATTGCCCGAGCTTTCAAGGATTTTCACCGAAGCGACAGCGCCGCTGCGCAATAGCTCCATTTCCACCAGCGGATCAGTGAATTTTCCGGCGCTGACTGCTAATTTCCATTGCTCCTGTACCGCTGCCTGCATCAGGGCGATATAGCGTTCTTTTTCACTGCTGGATAATTGTTTCCCCATCAGATTGGCCAGTTCGGGGCGCGATGTGCTGGCCTTTTTGGTGGATACGGCTTTGTCTGTGCTTGATGCCAGCGGGGCGAAAGGATCGAAGTTGTCCTGAACTTTGGCAGCTGAGGTCTTTTTCGAAGCGGGTTTTTTACGCGGTTTTACTTTGGGCGCAGGTTTAGCTTTCACTTTTACTACCGGTTTTTTCGGTTTGGGCTTCGGTTTCACTGTCGGCTTTTTTGCCTTGGGCTTCACTTTTGGTTTCGGCTTTACCTTGGCCTTTGGTTTTACTTTGGTCTGTTTGTGTTTGACCGGTTTTGCCTTGCGGCGGGATTGCTGTTCGAGCTTGCCCAGTTGCTGGGCGGAGATCATCATGACTTCGATGCGTTTTAACGGTTCATGATGGTGCTGTTGCTGCCAGTAGGCCAGCACGCCGATCACTGTAAAAATCAGTCCATGAAGCAGCAGTGCAAACAGCAGATCCAGTGATTTCAGATCTGCACTATGGCTACGGCCGGATTTAGCGGCGTGGCTCTGTGACAAGACCAACCTTCTTGATGCCTGCACTTTCGAGCAGTCCCATGATTTCGGCTACGCGCCCGTAAGGCGTTTTGGCATCACCTCGAATAAAGACGGGCAATCCGGGTTTTGCTTTGCGCATAGCCTTAATTCGAGGCGCTAAATGTTTGATATCTATGGTGTGTTTCTGCATATAAATTTTGCCGTTGGCGCGAATTGTGATCACCAGCGGTTCGATGTTTTGTTGCAGGGATGGTGAATCAGCCTCTGGCAGATCCACATTAACGCCCTGCGTCAGCAGCGGTGCGGTGACCATAAAAATAACCAGTAATACCAGCATCACATCGACCAGCGGTGTGACATTGATTTCACCCATCGGTTCGAGGTCTTTATTGCCCCATTTGCTTTGTCCGGCCCACATGTCGATCAGGCCTTGATATGACGCGCGATAATGTTGAGGAACTCGGCGCCGAACTGTTCCATATTAGCGCCGGTCCGTTTGAGATCAGCCGAGAATTTATTATACGCGACCACGGCAGGGATGGCGGCAATCAGGCCGAATGCGGTAGCCACCAATGCTTCGGCAATACCGGGAGCGACGGCAATCAGCGAGGTATTCTTGGATAGCGCGATGCCCTGAAAGGCATTGACGATACCCCATACCGTGCCGAACAGGCCGATGAACGGGGAAGTGGAACCGACCGTGGCCAGAAACGGAAGATGGCGAGACAGCTTTTCCATTTCTCTGGAAAAGGCGGCATCGAGTGATCTGCGTACGCCGTCGATGCCGCTGGCGGCAACAATCTTGCCGGTTTCGCTTTGACTGGCCTCGCGGCGGGTGCGCATGAATTCACGATAGCCGGCCTGGAAAATATTGGGTAAGGGTGAATCCGGATATTGTTGCGGAATACCGGCCAGAATCGTATCCATATCCGAGCCGCTCCAGAATGCCTGCGAAAAGGCATCGGCCTCACGGTGCGCTTTGCGGTACATGCGCCATTTGTTAAAGATAATCGCCCAACTCATCAGCGATAACAATATCAGCAACACCAGCACGCTTTGTACGATGATGCCTGCATGTAAAATAAGGTGAAGGATGGACAAATCCTGACTCATGATATCTCCTGTTTAAGTATGCTTCTGACCGATGCCGGGATTCTGCTGACTTTGCCGCTTCTGCTGATGCAGGCCAGGTGGATATCCGCATCGGTCAATAATTTGTGATCGTGTTTTCTGAATATGGATTGTTTGAAGCTGATGCGCGCGCCGTGCAAGCGGGTGATGCAACTCTCGACGTTGAGTAAATCATTGAACAGGGCAGGGGCGTGATAAAGCACATGGGCTTCGGTAACGGCAAACAAGACGCTGAAATCTCGCTCGATCACATCCAGTTCCAGGCCAGCTGAACGCAGGAATTCCGAACGGGCGCGCTCCATAAATTTCAGGTAATTGGCGTAATACACCACGCCGCCATGATCGGTGTCTTCATAATAAACGCGGATGTCCATAAAGGCGGAAAATTTCGTCATAACAACGATTCCTGCCTGCCATCGCCCGGCAGTTGGCGTTTGAGATGGGCATAAGCCAGCGGCGTGGCGGTGCGTCCGCGCGGGGTGCGGGCGATCAAACCTTCCTGCATCAGATAGGGTTCTAACACATCTTCAATGGTGTCGCGTTCTTCTGAAATCGAGGCAGCCAGCGTATCAAGCCCGACCGGGCCGCCGCTGTATTTATCGATAATCACGGATAGTAATTTACGATCCTGATGATCGAGCCCCAGATGATCGACTTCGAGCCGTTGCAACGATGAATCGGCGACGCTCTGAGTGATAGCGCCATCATGTTCGACTTCGGCGAAATCGCGTACCCGGCGCAATAAGCGGTTGGCAATGCGCGGCGTGCCACGTGAACGGCGGGCGATTTCCAGCGCGCCGCTGTCAGCGGCATCAATATGAAGCAAACGCGCCGAGCGGCTGACGATAGTGGACAGTTCAGCATGCGAATAAAACTCCAGCCGTTCAATCACGCCGAAACGATCGCGCAGCGGATTGGTCAATAAACCGGCCCGCGTGGTGGCGCCAATCAGGGTAAAGCGCGGGATATCCATTTTGATGGAGCGGGCGGCAGGGCCCTGACCTATCACGATATCGAGCTGAAAATCTTCCATGGCCGGATACAGGATTTCTTCAACCTGCGGACTTAGACGATGAATTTCATCGATAAACAGCACGTCTCCCGCTTCGATATTGGTCAACATGGCAGCCAGATCGCCGGGTCGTTCAATCACCGGACCGGAGGTGCTGCGCATATTCACACCCATTTCAGCGGCAATGATATTGGCCAGCGTTGTTTTCCCCAGCCCCGGCGGGCCATATAATAACACATGATCAAGCGACTCATTGCGGCCCCGGGCGGCCTGAATATAAATTTTCAGATTGGCACGGATTTTTTCCTGACCGATGTATTCATCCAGACTTTTCGGACGCAAGGCGGTATCCCAATTGTCGGCCACCGTTGAAACGCCGTCAATCAGGCGCTCTGCATCGCTGTTACTATTGAACCCTGTTTCCATGTGATTACTCAGCACCCATCATCAACCCAGCGCCTTCAGGGCGGCCCGGAACATGGTTTCAAAATCAGCCGGTTCTACTTTCTTCAACGCCGCATCGAGTTGCGCCGGTTTGTAGCCCAGATTGGTCAGCGCCGAACGTACTTCGCTTAGATGGTTGGATTGTAATGAACTACTGCTGCCAGCGGCAGCGCCGAGCTTGCCCTGCAATTCAAGAATCAGACGCTGGGCGGTTTTCTTACCGATGCCGGGGGTACGGGCGATGGCCAGATCATCGGCATTTTCAATGGCTGTGATAAATTCATCAGTCGCCATGCCGCTCATCAGATTCAGCGCCATGCGCGCGCCGATACCGGATACGGTGGTCAGTTTGCGAAACATACTGCGCTCGGAGCCATTGCCGAAACCGAACAGGGTAATCTGATCTTCGCGCACGTGGGTGTGAATCGAGAGCTCGGCGCGTTCTCCCTGCTTTAATTTGACCAGCGTTTGCAGACTCATGGTGATTTCATAACCGACGCCACCAGTTTCCAGCAGCACAATGCCTGCCGGATCAATCTCTCTGATCGTGCCGGATAACCAGCCGATCATGTTTTCTCTGCCAACTTTTGCATCGGTGCATGATGCGCATGACAGATGGCTACGGCAAGCGCGTCTGCGGCATCTTCGGGCAAGGGCTCGGGAGGATGCAGCAGCATACGCACCATATGGCCGACCTGATCTTTCTCGGCGCGGCCAAAGCCGACCACGGATTGTTTGACTTTAGTGGGGGAGTAGGGCGCAACGCGCAAGCCGTGTGCGCCACAGGCGGCAATCAATGCGCCGCGCGCCTGTCCGAGTTTCAGCGCTGATCCGGCATTTTTAGAAACGAACACATCTTCGATAGCGGCAGTGTCGGGTTTGAAGGCGGCAATGATTTCGGACAAGCCGGCAAAGAGAATGTGCAACCGCTCATCAAAATCACCCTTGCCGGTGCGAATCATGGCATGGTGAACATGTGTGATATGATTTCCCTGCACATCAATAATGCCGACACCTGTTTTTTGAGAACCAGGATCAACCCCTAGTATTCGCATATGATTGCCTTTATCCATTGTATTTCATTCAAAAGTATTTTTCACCACATATCTCACAGAGTAGTCAGGGTGCTAACGCAGCAACACCCTTCACGCCGCACGATTCAATTTGAATGGTATCAATTATTGTAAAATGTCATTTTTGTCTGGCTCGGTATCTTTAATTTTAGAAAGAACATGCTCAAACTTTTCCTTACTACCCCGCCTGGCTCTCTCGACCAGATATGTTTCAGTAGTAAGCGCTGACATTTTCTCCGCTAAGGCAGTTGCAACAAATTGGTTGATTGAGATATTATCTTGTTTTGCCAGTTTTCTTACGCCTTCATGCAAAGAATCTGGAAGTCTCAAACTTAGTGTGCTCATGATATAGCTCCAATAATGTTAAGGAATTTTTGTGGTGTGATTGCTTTGACTTGAAATTTTTCAGTTTCTGTGAAATCTCGAATATTATGAGTAACGATGTAATCACATTCAGACTCTACAGCTAACTCTAAAATGAAATCATCCGATGGATCTTTTAAACTAGGTCGCCATAAGAAGTGGACTTGGCGGGATTTTCCTACCGCACATAGATAATCAATAAGCTCTTCTATATCTGA
Source organism: uncultured Zetaproteobacteria bacterium (assembly GCA_913056285.1). GTDB lineage: Bacteria > Pseudomonadota > Zetaproteobacteria > Mariprofundales > Mariprofundaceae > Mariprofundus. The sequence continues at coordinate 7,255 of CAJXNE010000029.1, forward strand.
ATCTGTAAGTCCAAGTTTTTGAGAACTTCGTTTTGCTACTGCTTCATATTCCAGAACAAGAGCTACAGACAAGTAAAACTCAAACTTATTACTATCGATGAGAGATAGCAGTTTAAATGATGCTCCTCGATTTGAGCGTAAAGCCGAAATCAAGACGCATGTATCAATGATAATAGAAACGCTCATTCTGGTATCTTATTTAATACCACATTAAGGTCAAGAATTACATTTTTTTAGTGCATAACTATCCCAATAGAGGGAATGGGTTCATGATGGCTAACCCATGCTAGATTGTGTCTGCCTGACGTAGCGAGCAAGCCACTGACGAAACATCAGGATGTTGGGCCGCTATCTCTGTCGCGCACGACCCTGGATGCAGGAGGTAGAGCAACGCAGTAGCAGTTGCCGAGTAGATTTCTCATAAGTCCGACAGACTTTTAGCCGTTGATACGTTCCATTTCGGCGTCGGAAATATCGTAGTTGGCATAGACATTCTGCACATCATCCAGCTCTTCCAGACGCTCAATCAGCGCCAGTAGTTTTTCAGCGGTTTCGCCTGCAACTTCGATAGTGTTTTCCGGAATCCAGGTGATTTCACCGACTTGTGGTTCGAGCCCTGCCGCATCAATGGCTTTTTGCACATCACCGAATTCAGCGATATCACAGGTCACTTCAATGCAGCCTTCGTCAACGTTATCGACCACATCCTCAGCGCCGGCTTCCAGCGCGATATCCATCAATTGATTCTCATCGGCCTTTTCGCGATCAAAGATAAACTGCCCCTTGTGCAGAAACATCCAGCTCACACATCCCGATTCACCCATATTGCCGCCGCCTTTGTTAAATGCGGAGCGCACATCGGAAACGGTTCTGTTGCGGTTATCGCTCATGCAATCGACCAGAATGGCGACGCCGCCCTGACCATAACCTTCATAACGGATTTCATCGATATTGGCGGCATCATCGCCACCGGCGCCGCGAGCAATAGCGCGCTCGATATTGTCCTTGGGCATGTTGACGCCCTTGGCAGCGGTAATGGCTGCACGCAGGCGCGGATTGGCATCAGGATCATCACCGCCACGCGCGGCAATGGTGATTTCACGAATATAGCGGGTGAAGATTTTGCCACGCTTGGCATCGGTTGCCGCTTTTTTGTGCTTGATACTGGACCATTTATTATGTCCTGACATGAATGATTACCTCAATATGGAATGAACCACGAACCATAACAGCGTTGATATTGTGCGTCATGGACGATTTGAAAATAATGGAAGTGGCGGATGAACGTTGTGATTGAAATAAAATGATAAATAGCAATCATGCAAGCATGGAATCAGGAAAGGGATGGTTTATTGCAATGCTGCGCAGCATGAACCGGTTATTTTGCCGGTCGTGGCATCGCCTGTCCGATCAGGTAGTCACTTTGCCTGACGGGCCACTGATTCTTGTCGGTAATCATATTAGCGGTCTGGATCCGCTACTGATTCAGGCTGCGGTAAATCGGCCTTTGTCGTTTTTGATGGCGCGGGAATATTATCAGGCCATGTGGTATGCGCGTTGGGGCTTTGACATGGCTGGGGTGATTCCGGTCAATCCGGGCGGCGCCAACCGTCAGGCTTTGCGGCAGGCAATTGATGTTGTCCGTAGTGGCAATGCTTTGTGCGTATTCCCGGAGGGGGCGGCCAACCCGCCCATTCCGTTGCACAGGATGATGCCCGGTGCTGCATTGATTGCGCGTGAAACCGGGGCGTCGATGATTCCATTTCGGGTATCCGGCGTGTGGCCGTTTGATCATGTGCATCTGTGGCGTTCGTTTTACCGTCGCAGCCGCGCCAGCGTGGTGGTAGGTAATTCGATTGCCTTGATGCAAGGCGCAGAGGGAAAGAAAGGATTGCATGACGATACGCAAATCATACGTCATGCTATTCGAAGCCTCGCAAAGTTCGACGCTCAGCCGGATTGACGGCAGTATGGCTGTCGCGTTCTTTAGCCCGGACTATTCATGAATACTCCGGGTTAGCATGAAAAAGCGCATGCGGTTAACAGGAGAGTTCATATGCAGGTGTTGCGACAAAGCCGATCAATTCTGATTCAGATGCTATTGGCAACTCTGGTCGTTGCAGGGTTGTCCATCTTTTTTTCCGACACGCTGGTGATGATTTATTTCTCCAATCAGCAGACATCGATCGGTTATGTGTTAAACGGCTTGATTGTTGTGCTGTTTCTGAGCGCCATGATCCGCATGCTGGTGCTGCTGTTTGCCTACAATCGTGAGGAACAGTCCCTGGAACAGGCTCTGACCAACCTTGATATGGGGCAGGGCGCTTTGCTGCAAAACATCGCTCCAGATGCCATCATTGCTGTTCGCGTGGAAACGCTGGAAAACATGCGCATACAGCGTGCCCCCGTCCAGCATCAGGCGCTGGCGGCCACCTTGCTGGCTCGGGAAAGCACGCGCACCGGCTTCATTCGCTTTATTCATAATATCCTGATTCTGTGCGGCGTGCTGGGTACGATTATATCGTTGTCCATTGCCCTGTTCGGCGCGTCCAGCCTGCTGGAACAGGCGGTGTCCTCCAGCGGCATGGGTATGGTCATTCACGGCATGTCGACCGCACTGTCGACTACCATGACGGCCATCGTATGCTATTTGTTTCTGGCCTATTTCCTGTCTGCCATCCAGAACCTGCAAACCCGGTTACTGGGGCGTATTGAAGAGGTGACGGCAACGCGTTTGCTGCCTTTGTATCAAATCACGGAAGAGGCGGTCACGCAGCATGCGCTGGATCTGGTTCGCGAAGCGCATCTTCTGGTGCAATCGTTGCATGATAAAATCGATGCCATTGATCCGGCTGCAATAAGGGTGGAGATGGAGCAGACACGGGCTCAGGCGCAGCTTCAGCATGAAGCAATATTGCAGCAGATACGTTCCCAGACGCAATTGCATCATGAAGAAACATTAGCGCAGCTGCGTGAATTGTCCGGACTGTTGAAAGACGGTTTCAGGTTGTCGGGAGAATAAGCGCATGCCGGGCGGATTTGTGGATCTGCGCCTGAATGACGGGCAGTCCAGCGAGGGCGGTTTCTGGCCATCCTTTACGGATATCATGATGGTGATCATGCTTATTTTTCTGTTGGCCATGCTGACGCTGCTGTTAAAAAACATGGACCTAGTGCATCAGTTGCGCACATCACTGGATGCCGAGCAGGCCGCTACGGCTCAGGCGCATTCCACAACAGATATCAACACGCAACTCAATAAACGCTTAAAACGGCTCGAAGAACAGGCTGCCATGCTACAAATGCGCCTGATCAATCTGGGCGAAGAGCATAGCCGCACGCTGGCTCAGCTCAGCAGCAGCGAGCAGCAGAATACGCAGTTAAAAGAAAATCTGTCCGTGCTTACTCAGGCTCGCGATGTCGCACTGACTGAAAAGCAGGCTATGGAAAATAAACAGGCCGAACTGATGGCCAGACTTGCTGCGCGTGCGCAGGAACTATCTGCTCAGCAACAACAGTTTGAAGCGAAGCTGGCGGAGCAGCAGCATCTGTATGTATTGAAAACAGAGGAGCTGGGGCGCCTGAAGAGCAGCAGTGATACGCAGCAGGAGCGCATGAAGAAGCTGGAATTGGAGTATGCCAGTCTGGAAACGAAATATCAGCGCCTGATTCGACCAGCCCGCTCTTCGTTGGGCAAAGTGGTTGTATTGGTGCGTTATCACAAGGTCGATGGTCGGCTGAATATTGAAATCAAGGGGTCGGCAGACAGCGATTACCAGCCGGTCAGCGGCACTGTATTGCATAAGCGCCTGTCTGCCATGCAGCAAAAATACGGCAAAAAACTGTATGTGCGCATTATTTTCCCGGATGATAGCGGCTTATCCTATACTGAGGCATGGACTTTGACCGAGTCGTTATTACGGATGTATGATTATTATTATCAGGAGTAACTGTAAGAAAATACATGTCATGCCGACTCAGGCATTCATAACCCCGACTTGGGAAAGAGGAGAAAGACTATGACGAAAATTACAACCTTGGCAGCAGCCATTCTGCTGGCGATGGGCTTGGCATCTGCACCTGCATTTGCGCACCATGAGATGAACCCGTGTAACCCATGCGCGATGAAGGGCGATATGGAACACAATCCATGCAACCCCTGTTCAATGAAGGGACACATGAAAGATCATAACCCGTGTTCTATGAAAGGGCATAAAATGAACCCGTGCAATCCTTGTTCCATGAAAGGGCATAAGATGAATCCATGCAATCCTTGTTCCATGAAAGGACATAAGATGAATCCGTGCAATCCGTGTTCCATGAAATAACGCTATAAACTTATAAAGGCTTCAAAATTAACCCCGGACGCTTGCGTTCGGGGTCTTTTTGTTGGTGTGTAAGGACATAAAAACAGTTGCGACTTAAGCGTTCATTACCCGTTCAAGAGACCTCCGCAAATAAGTCACTCTGCTCAGACATAGAACGGGTGGCCCATGGACGGGTCGCCTTTTTTGATGGAGTATGTCAATATGGTGAGGAAACAATGAATCAGCTGATGCGGCAAATTTTTCTGGCGACAGGTCTGCTCGTTGCCGGGGTCGCTTTGGCAGCGTTTGGCATTGACCCCGGTCTGCCGGATACTTATTGGGATCAGCCGCAAGCCACACAGGGCAAAGCGCCACATGACTGGTCGGCACTGGAATCGAATCTGCGACCCGAAGCCTGCGCCCAATGTCACAGTGAACAATTTGATGTCTGGAAGAACAGTCTGCATGCACACGCCTATTCACCGGGTATGGTTGGCCAGTTCCCTGCCATGGGCGCTCAGGAAGGAAATAATTGCCTGGCCTGCCACGCGCCGCTTGCCGAACAGCAATACTCTGATGATGCGGATATGAATCAATCACTTGGCCTGAAATTAACGCACCCGGAAGGCTTCAATCATCAGGCGGATATTGACAGCAAAGCGCTACCGCTCAGGCATACCGGTGTAAGTTGCGCGGTCTGTCATGTGCGTGGCTGGCAACGCTTTGGCCCGCCGCCGAAAAAGACTGGAGCAACAGGTCATCAGGATACGCCTGCGCATGGCGGGTTTACTGCTACGCGTACATTTGAACAATCGCAGTTCTGTGCATCGTGTCACCAGTTTCCGCAATCCATGGCTATTAATAGAAAACCTTTAGAAAATACTCTAACTGAATGGAAACAGAGTGAATTCTCAAAGAAAGGCGTGACTTGCCAGAAGTGTCATATGCCGGATCGCAGGCATGAGTTTCGTGGTATTCACGATCCCGACATGGTCAGGAAAGGTTTGACGTTCAAGCTGGCAACACGCAAAAACACTGCCGTATTTACCATGACTTCCAGCTGGATCGGCCATGCTTTTCCAACTTATGTGACGCCAAAGATCGTGATTTTAGCATCGGCAATGGATGCCGACGGAAAGGAGTTGCGCCATTGGCAATGGGAGATTGTTCGCGAAGTGGGCTATGATGACGGGTGGAAGGAAATGCGCGATACGCGCCTGATGCCCGGAGAAAGCCGTGACTATATCGCCGGGCCTCTGCCTGAAAAAACAAGCCTTGTGCGTTATCAGGTGACAGTGATTCCCGATTATTTCTACAAGGGCGTTTATCAGAGCTTGTTGGCCGACAAGATGACGGAAACCGCTAGAATACACATTACTCATGCCATGGATCGGGCCGACAAGGATGATTATGTTTTGCTCGAAAAGACAATGCCTTTTTCCGGCTTGCATGAACATGCTGCGCATTGAGGCTTGCCCTTGAGGGCTGCTGCCCATAAGCTGCATCCATTGCTTCTTACAGGGGAATAGCATGACTCGAATCGTTGATAATATGGTTGGTAATATGGTCATTTTTCTGCTTCAGTTTAAGACACCATCACGCCTGTGGAATGATACCGATAGATTCGATAACAATAGCGGATTTCGTCTCGTTCACGATTGAATCAGGGTGGGCGCAAGGCAGCCATTGAATGCCTGAGATCTGTTTTTCAGCATTCTGTGAAGGCTGATGCAGTACTGGAGAAAAGCTTACAGTATGTGCAGCCGCGTGAGCGCGGATTACTGTATGAACTGGTTTACGGCGTATTGCGTCGTCGTTATTCGCTGGAAGCCGATTTCTCCCGATTCTGTAAAAGTAAACCCGATGATATCAGTGAGGCGGCATTGCTACTCGGCACATATCAATTGCGCCATATGCGTGTGCCATCGCATGCAGCCGTTTCAGAAACCGTAGCTGCCGTCAAACAACTGAGTCCAAAAGCCGCCGGATTTGTGAATGCTATTTTACGTCGTGTCGCAGACAGCGAGCCGCCTGCAAAACTCAAACCCAATCAACGGGCTGAATTGCCCAAATGGATATATGCCCGGTGGCGTGACGCTTTCGGTGGCGATGCCGTTCAGAGCTTTTGCGGCGCATTAAAACAGCCACCACCGCTTTGCGTGGCCGTGTTTGTGGAACGGGATGAGTGGATGGCTCAGCTTCGGGAAATGGGCATTCAATCCGAGACAGGTGAGCTATCACCCTATGCTGTTTTGTTGCCGGTCGGGACGCCGGTTACATCATTGCCTGGATTTGATGATGGCAATTTTACAGTGATGGATCAGGCGGCACAGGCGGCTGTGATGAGCTTGGATTTGGTCAATCCTTCCGGTCTGATTATCGATCTGTGCGCTGCACCCGGTGGCAAAACCGCACTGTTGTCACACCGTTTTCCTGATGCACAAATTATTGCCGTAGAGCTCAATGGCAGGCGTATGCCCCGCCTGAGTGAAAATCTTGGTCGGTTGAAATGTTCCAATGTGTCTGTGATTCAGGCTGATGCACTTACCCTTCCGCTTGCAGACTGCAGCGTTGATGCTGTGCTGCTGGATGCGCCTTGTTCGGCATCCGGTATTTTACGCCGCCATCCCGATGGCAAATTTCTGCATGATGCCGATGATGTGGAAGCGCTGTCGCGAATGCAACGCAAAATGGTGTGCGAATCCCTGCGGGTACTCAAATCGAGTGCAGATCTGACGTATGCTGTCTGTTCGATACACCCGGAGGAGAATGAGCAGGTGGTCGATGGTATGAGTGGCGTTTCAGGCATGAAGCGTTTGTTTCCCGCCACGCACAATGATGGTTTTTTCCATGCCTGCATTGAAAAGCGTAGTATTGAGAACTATGAACGAAGGTGAATTCGACCTGATCAGGCGTTTATTCAAACATGCGGGTGGTAGCCGCAAAGCCTTTACCCGGGTGGGGATTGGTGATGATGCTTCGGTTCATCGACCGCCAGCCGGCATGGATTTGGTAGTCAGTAGCGATTCGAGTGTGCAAGACGCGCACTGGCCGGATGATTTTCCGCTCGATCAGGCTGCTGACAGGGCCATTTGTTCAGCTTTGTCCGATCTGGCTGCCATGGGTGCAGAACCGGTGTGCGCATGGCTGAATGTGATGGCGAATGATAACCATGCCGTGGAATCCATGGGAGCAGGTTCGACTCGTGCGCTAAAACGTTATGATGTGGAACTGGCAGGTGGCGACACCTGTCGTTCAGCCACCAATGCCATCAGCGTGACCGTGGCAGGCCAATTGCCGGAGGGCTCTGCCATGCGCCGGGATACTGCCCTGGCCGAAGATGATATCTGGTTGGCCGGCAGGGCAGGGTTTCATGCGCTCGGGTTACAGCAATGGTTAAATGATATGAAAGACGGGGATTTTGTACCATGCTTTGAAACGATTACGCCGCAATTGGCAACGGGGATTCAACTGCGTAAAGCAGGGGTTGCCTGCTGCATTGATATCAGCGACGGTCTGCTGCAGGACGCCGGACATATCGCTACAGCATCGGGCATAGGCATGGATATCGAGATCACATCCCTGCCGGACTGGCATGTACTTTGTCAGGCGGTGGGGGATGCGCAGGCTTTGCAATTGATGGCGCATGGTGGCGAAGATTACGCCTTGCTGTTTACGGCTCCGGCGGGCATCTATTTTCCCGATGGACTGGCGGTTTGTATTGGTCATTGCAGAGAAGGTTCAGGCGTGATTTTGCGGATGCATGGCGAAACAACAAACGTGGAGAAGGCGGGATTTGACCATTTTGGCTGAACGTACAATCAATCACTGGATAGCTGCCGGCTTTGGCAGCGGCTGGTTGCCCAAAGCACCGGGAACATGGGGTTCGCTGGCCTGTTTGTTGCCGGCATGGTTTATATTGGTCTGGACAGGCGTGGCGGGTCTGTTGGTTGCCAGCGGACTTGTTTTAGTCATCGGTTGTATGGTGTGTGCTATCGTATTGCCCACATTGGCAGATAAAGATCCGGGCTGGATTGTCATTGATGAATGGGCAGGCCAATGGCTATGTTTGGGTTTGTTGGTTCCGTTTATTGGTGATGGTCTTATATCTTTTCTGATTGCATTTATTGCCTTTCGCCTGTTCGATATTTTCAAACCGTGGCCGGTATCATGGGCAGAGGCGGCGGGTCCGCCATGGTGGTCGATTATGGCCGATGATGTACTGGCCGGGCTGCTTGGGGCTTTGGTTGTGATTGCCGGTATACAACTGATTGGACTTTGAAATGAATAAACGCGCTGCCTTGATTATATCCGAACAGGGATTTGAGAATCTGGCCGTTGCAGGCATCTCAATCGCTTGGTTGAAAGCATGGATTATGGTTGCCGGAGCAGGG